>CAJXVQ010000091.1 GCA_913060685.1 uncultured Verrucomicrobiales bacterium | reverse complement strand
GATCAGCCTCGGTCTCGTGGGCTCGGAGATGTGTATAAGAGACAGTCGTTGTTGTCGACTGTCGAGTCGCCGTCGAAAGTGACGACGGCTTGGATGAACTCGCTCGATTCAAAGCCCGGCAGCGGCACGACCAGATCGACGATCTTCACATTGTTCCATGCCTTCAGCACACGAAGCTCCGCATCGAAGATGCCATTGGTATGCAACGCGATGGTGAAGCCGTTCGTCCCCGCGCCCGATTCCCAGAGGACCTGGTGGCTGAGCCTGTTGGTGTCGGTCAGGTCGGTGCGAAACCAGATCTCGACGCTTCCATCGGTGAGGCCGTTGCCAATCGAATTGCTTTGAGGCCTTCCACTCGGCGTGACCCCGCGATTGTTCGCACCTGACGATTGAAACGAGGCCGTGAAGTTGGTGCCCGGTGAAGAGAAGCCCGATGTCAGCGTGATGCCGCTGGCAAAATTGAGGTCGATATTGAACAGACCGCCGCTGTAGTTGTGACCCGGACCGATGTCGGTCCACTGGGTGAGCGCCGAACCGGAGAGAACGTTGCTCACGCTCGAAGCGTCGAATTCGTGAACAGGCGTCGCCGCAGTGGCTGGGGGGGCGAGCAGAAGCCCGAAGGCAAGCGCCCACCGCGAGTGGAAAGGTTGAGGGAACATGAGGAGCGAAGGCGGTCAATATAACGGTCCCCCTTATCCATGGCGAGCAGTCAGTCCCCTCTCCTGTTTTTCCGGGTAGGTCCCCGATTACAAAGGAGACAGCCCAATCAAAACAAGAAAGAGGGCAATAACGGCTGGCACCAAACACCTCCATGGGACGCCCGTCCGCAGCGAATCCAGATAAGCACATAAAAAGTATGCCGGGGATACCGCAAGATGAACGATTGATCCACAACTGATTAGGGAACTTTCCCGGAGGGTTGACGATCTCTGAATTCGCTACTAGCTTCCAAACTATGGGTGTATCAGACGCGAACGCAGAAGACTCCTGTTCTGACGAGCCAAAGCGTGGCACTTCAGAGATGCTTCCCCCTCTTTATGAAGAATTACGGAAGCTCGCCTTGCACAAGATGGCTGCTGAATTGCCGGGCCAAACGATCAGTGCAACGGTCCTCGTTCACGAGGCTTATCTTAAAATTTCCAAGAGTCAGGAAGACGCTCATTGGGACAGCCGCGGCCATTTTTACACGGCCGTCGCGGAGGCCATGCGCCAAATCCTCATTGATCGGGCCCGCCGAAAGAAGGCAGTGCGCCATGGCGGAGAATGGGACCGCACCGAGTTCGACAGCATCAAGCTTCCCGGCGTGGCCCCGGACAAACCCGGGGAATTACTCGCCCTCGACGAAGCCCTCGACGAACTCGCTGCCGAAGATCCACGAAAAGCCGAGCTGGTGAAGCTGCGCTACTTTGTGGGGCTCAGCGTGGAAGAAGCCGCTGAGATCCTCGAAATCTCGACCGCCACCGCGAAGCGCGATTGGGCCTTCGCCCGGGCCTGGTTGCACCACGCCATCGGCGAAAAACTCCAGTGAGTTTGAATCGAGTGATCCTTTTCGAATCAAAATTTCGCGTTAAGGAGGACGACCCATCATGAAAGAAGCCGATATTTTTTCCGATACCCTCGAGCGACCGCTCGCAGAGCGGGAGGAATTTCTACGCGAGACTTGTGGTGACGATGCTTCCTTGTTGGAGAAAGTCAGGATGCTCTTGAACATTCACGAAGAGGAAGGCGGCCTCCTCGACGAACCCATCGGTGGGCTCGACGATTTCCCGGAGAGTGAGGAGGAACATGAACCGCCTTCGTCCCGTGAAATGGTGAACAAGGACGGCACCCAGATTCTCTATTTCGGGGAGTATCAACTGGAGGGAGAAATCGCCCGCGGAGCGATGGGCGTGGTTTATCGGGCTTTCCAAAATTCCCTCAAGCGAATCGTCGCGGTCAAAATGATCCGCTCGACCATGCTCGCGAGCGAGGATGATGTGGCCCGCTTTCGCACGGAAGCCGAGGCGGCCGGTTCATTGGACCATCCCAACATCGTGCCCATTTACGAGGTCGGTGAGTTCCAGGGACAGCACTACTTCAGCATGAAGCTCATCGAGGGTGGCACCCTCCGTGATCATTTGGCCGATCTTCAAAAGGATCCCAAAGCGACCGCCGGGCTCATGGTCAAGGTTGCCCGCGCTATTCAGGCCGCTCACCAGCGGGGCGTCCTGCACCGCGATCTGAAGCCCGGGAACATCCTCATCGATGCCGCCGGGGAGCCGCATGTCACCGACTTTGGTCTCGCAAAGCAGATGGAGAGCGTGAGTTCGGCCACGCTCTCGGGGCAGCTCATGGGAACGCCGAGCTACATGGCTCCGGAGCAGGCCGAAAGTGGCAAGGACGTCACCACGTCGGCTGATGTCTATGGTTTGGGAGCGATCTTTTACGAACTCCTGACCGGTGTGCCCCCGCACCGGGGCGAGTCCATTATTGAGACCCTTAAGCTCATCGCGGATACCGAGCCGGTCTCTCCGATTAAGCACAACCCGAAGGTTGACCGAGATCTCCAGACAATCGCGATGAAGTGTCTCGAAAGAGATCCCGCAAAACGCTTCCCCTCGGCCCGGGACCTTGCCGAAGACCTGGAGCGTTGGTTGCGCGGCGAGCCCATCGAAGCCCGCCCGGTGGGCACGGCTGAGTGGATTTTCAAATGGATGAAGCGCAAGCCGGCTCAAGCGGCTGCGGCGATGCTCGCGGTCCTGCTTTTACTGACCCTGGGCGTCGGCGGGCCGATGGTCGCCCTGCATCAGAGCGAGCTCAAGAACGAAGCTCTCGAAGCGACCAACATCGCCGAGCAGCGTGCGGAATCCCTGCGGCAACAAATGTATGCCTTCGAGATGATTGCGGCTGCGGAAGAAGTGTCGAATCCCGATGGCATCCCCAAGATTGAGCGCTGGATTCCCGATCCCGATTCGACGGACGCGGATCTCCGGGGTTGGGAATGGTACTACGCCAGAGCGGTCATCGATGCCCCGGTGGCCCGCTACGAGACCCGCCGTTCCGAACCTGCTTTCGCTTGGACGGAGAGCAATTCACTTCTCTTTCTCGATGGCAAGCAAACCTTATCGGATTGGGAGATCGAATCCGGGGTCATCCTGAACCGTTGGCGCCTTCCTCCCGGGGTGGACTCATTCGGGCTCATTCACGGTAGCGATCAGATCAAGCTGCTTTCCGGCAATCAGAGGATCAGGAAATCCTTGCAGACTGCAAAGGAGGAGCTCGTCTTTGACCTCCCGCCTGTCGAATATCTTCGCACGATCAGCTGGAGCCCGGACGGACGTTGCGTGGCTTTCTGCGGCAGCCTGAAACCAAAGGTGAAGAATCACAGTGTTCTGAAAATCTGGTCAGAGGGGGAGGATTTGGGGGAGGCGAAAACGATCACTCTCATCGGAGCGTCTTCCAGTAAGATTGAATGGAGCCCCGATGGGAAACGCTATGCAATTGCAATTGAACCTTTCGGAGATCTCGAAGTCTACGATGCCGCGACGGGGCAGCGCACCCGTTCGAACAATGTCATGGGCCGGATCACGAACATGGCAACCTTGGTCTGGAGCCCGGACGGCAAAATGATTGCGCTCGCTTCCACCGATGGAGAAATCCGCGTCGTATCGGCTGACGAGCTCACCCCTGCGGGAGCCTGGACCAAGCTCACCCCTCCGGGCACGGTGAATACTTTGGCATGGAGTCCGGATGGCACGCGGCTCGTTAGTGGCGGAGACGATCGCATTGCCCGTATTTGGGAAATCAGGACAGGAAAAGAAGTCCTCTCACTCCGTGGACATGACGCCCCGATTACCACTCTCGCATGGAGTCCCGACGGCCGCTGGATTGCCTCCGGGGAACGTGGTGGGGAAGTGCGCATTTGGAATGCCACCGAGGACAGCCGGCCCGCCAATATCCAGAGCACCCCGCCGATGTCGGTGAACACCGTGGCGTGGCATCCTGATCGGGAGAGTATTGCCATTGCTGTCAACCAAGCCCCGCTTTCCTACGCCGGAGCGGTGCTGGAGTTGCCCTCCCGCCGGATCGTTCCCAAGCCAGGCCCCTATGCAAAATGCCTCGATTGGGGTCCGTTTGGGAAACGCCTGGCTGTCGGACGCCTGGACGGTGGGGGTGATTTACTTCAAATTTCCGGGATCGAAAAAGGTAGCCTTCTATGGGAGGCGGGACCAGGAACCTGGCAACTCGCGTGGGCTCCGGATGGCGGAACTCTCGCCGCAATGCCCTACGAAGGCGACCTCTTGCTGCATCAGGGTGACGATGGATCCGTCCTCCGCACGATCAAGGCCCTCGCCCCCGGTCAACGAACAGAACGTCCTACTCACCAGTTCCGGTTCAGCCCGGATGGCCGGACCCTCGCGTGGGGGCAGAAATCCGGAGACCTGGCCTTCTTTGACCCGACCACCGGAGAGCTCCAGCGCGAGATCAAGGGGCACACCGCGCGCATTGCCGGAGTGGACTGGACCGGGGATAGCGCAAAGATCGCCACCGCTTCCGAAGACCACACCGCGCGGATCTGGGATACTGCGAGCGGCGAGACCTTGTGGAAATTGATCGGCCATTCCGCCTCCGTGATCGACCTGCGGTGGAGCCCGGACGAATCACGCCTCGCCACCGCCTCTCTCGATGGCACGGTGCGGCTTTGGAACCCCGCGACCGGAGCCGAAGTCGCGCGCTACCTCTGCCCTGCCGCGATGCGCGGTGTCGATTGGAGCCCCGATGGCACCCGCTTGATCGCAGGAGGGGACGCCGGGATCGTCTTGTTTGATGCGCGGCCCGGCTTGCGAGTCGAGGCACTCAAGAGCTTTCATCAACACAGCAGGGATGGCGAATGGGACGCTGCCGCCGGCGTCGCCCGTGAGATCCTCGAGCGCTTCTCCAATGAGACCCAATCCGGGTGGCTGCAAACGGAATGGTGGCACCGACAGGGAGCTGAAATCAAACCCTTCGGGAAAAATCCTTCGAGTTGGAAATGGCGCGGCGAAGGAGCGGCCGGATCACGCATCGACCTTGGATTACTCTTCGGCACGCAAGGTGATCAGACCACCTGGCTAACGACCCGGGTCTTCTCGCCCCGCGAACAATCCATCCGCCTGCATCTTTCCGGTCCGGCCAAGGCGCAGGTCTGGCATGAGGGTCAACTCGTTCTCGAAATCGGGGAACTCAACACCCCCTACCCCGCCAAGACTGGTGAGCTGATTCTTAAAGAGGGCTGGAACACCCTCACCCTCCGGCCATTCCGCTGGGAGGAAGGAGATCTCATGAACCTCACTCTCTTCCGCTAGTTCGGAGACCGAGGAGCCTGAGGAGCCTGAGGAGCCTGAGGAGCCTGAGGAGCCTGAGGAGCCTGAGGATCGGCTCATTTTTCCACTTACTGAAAAAAAATCTCACTTTTCTCAGATCCCATGATCCCTCACCTGCGAAAATCTCGCGTGGTAAGGTAGCATGCAGATTCTCCGGGTCTTTTCTCTCCCCTCTCTCGCCCTTGCGCTTGGCCTCCTGGCTCTTGCCGCCGGGCAAAACCTCTTTGCTGGAATCGTCACCACGGCGGTTGACGAGAACAACGTCGTCCCCGGCGCCGGACTCTCCCTCCGCGAAGCCATCGCCGCCGCGGTCCCTGGCGAGACGATCACCTTCGACCCCAGCCTCGATGGTGCCACCATCACCCTCGGTGGCACCCAGCTTCTCATCGACCAGAGTCTCATCATCGACGCCTCCTCCCTCCCCGATGGAATCACGATCTCGGGGAACAACGCCTCACGGATCTTTGAGGTCACGGCCGGGAACAGCGTGGTCATCGAGAGCCTGAGCATCACCCGCGGGAAAGCTCCGAACGGAGCAACCGGGGCGACCGGGACTTCCGGGATCACAGGTATTGGTATTACAGTCCCAGGTGGACCAGGTGGACCAGGTGGACCGGGCCAACACGGTGGCGGAGTGCTCAACCACGGCGACCTGACTCTGAACCGCGTGACCCTGTCAGGAAACTCCGCCGGGGACGGAGGTACGGGCGGAAGTGGCGGCCCCGGCAACCCTCGAGGTGGCCCTGGCATCGGTGGGGCCGGAGGCAGTGGTGGCGCCCTCCACAATTCCCTGACCGGGACTCTCACCCTCTCCAATTGCACTCTTTCCCTCAATAACAGTGGAAAGGGTGGTAACGGTGGATTTGGGTTCAATTTTATTTTTGGCAACTATCAAGGCGGCGGTGGGCCCGGCGGTTCCGGTGGCGGCCTCAACAACCTCGGCGCCCTCGATCTCTCCCAGGTGACGATCGCGCGAAACATCGCCAGGGCGGGAGGCAGTGGGCTCTTCGCGAGCTCTCCGGGGAGTGGCGGTGGCATTGCCAACAGCGGCTCCCTGACAGTCAACAATTCGATCCTCGCCCTCAACACCGGGTCACCAATCTCCGACCTCTCCGGGCCATTCGAGGAGACAGGCGTCAACTGGGTTGATGACGGAGATCCCATGCTCGGTGCTCTGGGCGACTACGGTGGTCCGACCCAGACCATTCTCCCGCTCCCCGGATCCCCCGTCATCGATGCCGCGGGCAGCACCGATCCAGGAGGCACCGACCAGCGTGGAGCGGCTCGCTTCGTCAATGGGGCCCTCGATATCGGGGCGGTGGAGTTTTTGGTCCCCGTGGTCAATACGAGTCAGGACGAGGACAATGTCTTTCCGGGAGCGGGGTTCTCCCTCCGCGAAATCATCGCCGCCACCGCCCCCGGCGGCACCATCACCTTCGATGCTTCTCTCAGTGGCCAAACCATTGCGCTCGGAGGCACCCAACTCCTCATCGACAAGGATCTCACCATCGACGCCTCGGCCCTTCCCAATGGCATCACCATCGACGGGAACAGTGCCTCGCGGGTTTTCGAGGTCGCGGCCGGGAATACCGTGGTCATGGAGAGCCTCACCATCACCGGTGGGAAAGCTCCGAATGGCGCGGCCGGGGCACCTGGGACTTCCGGGCGCCGGAATTTCCCTTTTCCAGATTTACCTGGTGGAGCAGGTGGGCCGGGCCTTCCGGGTCAGGATGGTGGTGGAGTCTTGAACAACGGCGACTTGACCCTGAATCGCGTGACCTTGTCCGCAAATGCCGCCGGCGACGGGGGCTCGGGTGGATCTGGTGGCTCCGGTAGCACTCGGGGTGAACCTGGTTCTGGTGGGACCGGAGGCCGGGGTGGCGCCCTCCACAATTCCCTGACCGGGACTCTCACCCTCTCCAATTGCACCCTTTCCCTTAACAATAGTGGTTCGGGTGGTAACGGGGGATTTGGGTTCAGTTTTATTTTTGGCAATTATCAAGGCCTCGGTGGGGCCGGCGGTTCAGGGGGCGGCCTCAACAACCTCGGCGCCCTCGATCTCTCCCAGGTGACGATCGCGCGAAACATCGCCAGGGCGGGAGGCAGCGGGTTCTTCCTCATCGCGAGCTCTCCGGGGAGTGGCGGCGGCATTGCCAACAGCGGCTCCCTGACAGTCAACAATTCGATCCTCGCCCTCAATACTGGAAGGGAGTTTCCCGACCTTGAGGGACCGATCACGGTTGAGACCGGGGCCAACCTGATCGGCGTGGATCCTCTCCTCAGTCCACTCGACAACTACGGCGGACCAACCAAGACAATCTACCCTTTGCCGGGCAGCCCGGCCATCGATGCGGCGATTGCCTCCACCCTGGCGCGCGACCAGCGCGGGTTCCCTCGTCCGGCCGGTGCCGCAGCCGATATCGGAGCGGTGGAGTCACAGGGCCCATTCGTCGTCACCACAGAGCAGGACGAAGATGGGATCGATCCCGGCGATGGACTCTCCCTCCGGGAAGCCATCCAGTCTGCCGATCCTGGTGCAGTCATCACTTTCGACCCGAGCCTCGATGGCGCCACCATCACTTTGGGCGGCAGCCAGTTGGGGATCGACAAGAGCCTCACCATCGACGCCTCCGCCCTGCCCGGTGGCATCACCATTTCCGGAGATGGCGCCTCGCGCGTGTTCGAGGTAAACAGCCCGGGCGGAACCGTCCGGTTCCACAAGCTCACGATCCGGGATGGGGACGATTCTTCTTTTTTGGGTGCTGGTGGGATAAAGCTTCAGAGTGGGTCTCTTGAGGTTTTCGACTCCACCATTTCAGGCAATAGCTTCGATGGCCTAGGTGCAGGTGGTGGCCTCTATGCCGGGAGGGGCACCAACCTGATCGTTGACAGATCCACCATTTCCGGCAACTCGGCAGGGAGAGGGGGAGGCATAGGAGCGGATGAGCTATCCACTGTCCAGGTGAGCAATTCCACCATCGCCAACAACGCGGCCGTTAATGGTGATGGCGGAGCGATTATCAACCTTGGAGCCTTCATCATCATCACCCACACCACCATCACGGGCAACTCCGCCTCCTCCCTGGGCGGGGGCATCTCTCAGTATGGCGACGCGCCCAGCCTGACGATTCAAGACAGTATCGTGGCGGGGAACACCGCCCCGACCGCCCCCGACATCAACAAGATCTCGGGCACCGTGACCCCATCGGGTGCCAGCCTGATCGGTATCAACACCACCGTTGAAACGGAGTTTCCGGACGGGCCACTGGTTGGGACAAGCGCCGCTCCCGTTGATGCCCAACTCGCCCCCCTCGGCGACTACGGGGGACCAACCGAGACCATGCGACCGTTGGCGGGGAGTCCAGCCCTCGACGTGGCCGACGCCACTGCCCTCCTCACGGACCAGCGCGGCTTCGCTCGCCCGGTGGGCGTCGCTGGCGACCTTGGCGCGGTGGAGGTGCAGAGCACCGCAGTGCAGGTTCTGAATGCCGCGGTGACGTTAAGCCCCACCTTTACCTGGTCCGCGCCGGACGCGACCAGCGCGCTCCTGTTCCTCGGGACTGACCCGAACAGCCTCGGCTCGCTTGGTCCCCAGTCCTCTCCCTTCACGCTGGATTCAGCCTTGGTCCTGAACACGACCTACTACTGGCGCCTCGATCTGACCATTGACGGGGAGCTGATTCCGGGAGTGGTCTACAGCTTTGTGACGCGGCCGGCCCAGCTTGAGGTGAACACCGTCCTGGATGAGAACGATGGCGTCACGGTTGGTGATGTCTCGCTGCGTGAGGCCATTGCGGAATCGACGGCAGGGGAAACGATCACTTTTGCTCCCGCGCTCGACGGCCAGGCCCTCACCCTCGGCGGCACCCAGCTTCTCATCGACAAGAACCTCACCATCGACGCCTCGGCCCTGCCCGATGGAATCACGATTTCAGGAGACAACGCTTCGCGAATCTTCGAGATCGCGGCCGGCTCATCGGTGGTGCTGGATAGCCTCAATCTCACGGCTGGAGCGGCGAATCAGGGTGCTGCCATTCTCAACTCGGGAACCCTCGCTCTGACGGCCTCCACTCTCAGCGAGAATTCGGCAAGCGAAGGGGGCGCCCTCTACAACGACGGCGACCTCACGCTCACCAACGCCACTCTTGCCGGAAACTCCGCTGACACCAGCGGTGGGGCGATTCACCACGCAGGCGGCACCCTTATCCTCGACCACGTCACCCTCTCCGGCAACACCACCGAGGGAGCGGGAGGCGCACTCTACCATGCGGCGGGCGACCTCACCCTCATCAATTCCATTCTAGGTGCCAACACCGCCTCCACCACCGGTCCCGACCTCCACAACGAGGCTGGCGTCGTCATCCCCCTCGCGGTGAATCTCATTGGAGACCTCGCGGCCTCCGGTCTGTCCGCGGCCTCCGGCATCGTGACCGGCGATCCGGTCCTCGCTCCCCTCGCCGATAACGGCGGCCCAACGCCCACCATGATGGTGATGCCCGGCAGTCCGGCCATCGATGCGGGGGGGGCGACCACTCTTCTCACCGACCAGCGCGGCTTCGAGCGGGCTCTCGCTGGCGGGCCCGATCTCGGCGCCTACGAAGCGGCGGCCGGGAGCTACAATTCTGATGGGATGACCGTTTACGCGAAGTTGGATCCGGCCCTCACGGGTGACGGGGTGCAGTTCGAAATCTCTGCGGATCCCGACTTCCGGCCGACCGTCAGCACCCTGGCCGGGACCGGCGAGGGCGGAGCGACGGATGCCCCGCGCCTGGCAGCAGAATTCACTTACCCGGGCGGGGTTGCCCAGGATGACCAGGGGAATATTTTTGTCGCCGATGTCGGGAACAACCGGATCCGCATGATCAGTCCGGCGGGCGAGGTCAGCACCATCGCGGGGTCTGGCGTCTATGGGTTCTTCAACGGCCCGGGATTAACGGCGGCCTTCAAGTTCCCCGTCGCGGTGGCGGTCGGCCCGGACAACAACCTCTACGTTTCGGACATCTACAACCATTGTATCCGCAAGCTGACCCGGCCTTCCAGTCCCGGGCAGCCTTGGGACGTCTCGACCTTGGCGGGCACCGGTCTCTCGGGCTTCGTTGACGGGGAGGACGCGGAGGCGCGTTTCCGCCAACCGCGCGGCCTGGTGGTCGGTCCGGACAACGACCTCTACGTGGCGGACTCTTTCAACCACCGGATCCGCAAGGTCACCCTGGACGGGGACGTAACCACCTATGCCGGGTCCGGTAGTCCGATTCTCACGGACTGCGCGACCACGGACGGAGAAACCTTCGTGACCTGTGCCAGCACTGACAGTTTGACTCTGGGCAAAAGCATCAGCGGCCCGAACCTCGCAACCGGAACGACGATCGCGTCGATCATAGACTCGACCACCTTCGAGCTCAGTGCTCCCGCGACCGGAAGCGGGACGGAATTATCGCTGACGGTTTACTCGGAGGGCCCGAGGGAGAATGCCACCTTCAATGTTCCCTTCGATGTGGCCTTCGACAGCTTCGGCAACCTGTTCGTCGCGGACCGCGACAACCATCTCATTCGGCGAATTGATGAGGGGACGGGATTCGTCAGCACTCTCGCCGGGCAGGTCTCTACCACGGGGTTCCTCGACGGCACGGGAGCCGACGCCCGTTTCAATACCCCCATTGCACTGGCAGTGGACGATCAAGACAACCTCTTCGTCGCGGATGAGAACAACCACTCCATCCGCAAGGTGACCTCCGAAGGAGTGGTCACCACCGGGGTCGGCACCGGGGTCATCGGGTTTCAGGATGGCGACTCCTCCGTGGCACAATTTCATTGCCCGGCCGATCTCCTCGTCGATCTCAACCAGGACCTCATCGTGGCCGACGCCCAGAACCACGTCCTGCGCCGCGTGATTGTCAATCCCATCCAGGTGCCGGCGGTGGTCGCTCCCGGGGGAGCAGACGTCAGCGCTGTGATCAACGCCGGGGAGCTCGGACTGGCTTCGAACCAAACCTACTACGTCCGCTGGCGATCCCTCGACGATGACAGCACACAGCTGCTCGGGCAGAGTTTCTTCCTGGTCGATCCACCGGTGGTGGTCACCGCGCCGGCCAGCAATCTGACCCCTTCCACCGCGCGTCTCAACGCCACCGTTGATCCCAACAACAGCCCCACCCAGGTTTACTTTGAATACTCGACCGATCCCCAGCTCGCCGGCCCGCTTCGGGTGAACACCCTGGTGGACGGTTCGCTGGATTCCCCGCGTGGAGTCGCGGTGGACGGCGCGGGCCCCACCCGCACCATTTACCTCGCCGACCGCGGGGCGCACCAGATCCTCGTCTTCGATGCCGCTGGCAATGCCACCGGCAGCTATGGCTCCGGCGTGGCGGGCTTCGCCGACGGGCCGGGGGCAAGCGCCCGCTTCGATCATCCTTCCGGCCTCGCCCTCGACGGGAATTCCCTCTATGTCGCCGACGAGGAGAACCACCGCATCCGCCGCATCGATCTCACCACCGGAGAGGTGAGCACCTTTGCCGGTTCCGGGCTCGCCGGCTTTGTCGATAGCGCGGATGGGGCGCCGCGCTTCCTCAACCCGACCGGCCTGACGGTGGATTCCACCGGCCACCTCTACATTGCCGATTCCAGGAACCACCGCATCCGCCGCGTCACGCCCGCCGGAGAGGTCAGCACCGTGGCCGGGAACGGCACCAAGGGCTTCGCCAATAGTCTTGACGCTGCCACCGCCCGGTTCGATACCCCGCTCGCGGTGGCGGTCACCAGCACCGGTCTCGTTTATGTTGCTGACACCGGTAACCACCGCATCCGCGCCATCATCGGCAACCGCGTCAGCACGGTGGCCGGCAGCGGCACCGCGGACTTCCTGAACGCCACCGGAAGCGCCGCCCAATTCGCCTCTCCGACCGGGATCGCGATCGACGGCAATGACGTGATCTATGTCACGGATCGCGACAACCACCGCATCCGCCGTGTCGCAGCCAATGGAGAGGTCACTACCTTGGCTGGTTCGGCGCTGTCCGGCCTGGTGGATTCTCCCACCACCGAACTGCACCCTGCCACCGCCACCGGGTTTGACCTCCCCGTCGCCATCGCTGCTGATGGCGAGGGCCGGCTCTATGTCTCCGAAGGAGGCAATCAGGCCCTGCGCATTCTCACCCGCGACCCGCTCTCCACCGTAACGGCGACTCCGGACCTCGTCGACGCGGGGAATCAATCAACCAGCGTGGATCTCCCGGAAATCCTCCTCCCGGGAGCGACCTACTACTTCCGCGCGGTGGGCACCAACGGCCGCAATACCCCGATCGCCGGGGAGATCCTGAGCTTTGTCACTCCGCAGTCGGGAATCGTCACCCACAATGGTGACAGCACCGCCGCGCCGGTGGTCACCCCCGGGCAGGACCTCGCCTTGGGTGCCACCCCCTTCGATACTCCGGTGACGCGCACCTTCACCATCGAGAACATCGGTGGCTTTGAACTTGAGGTCGTTAGCGTGGTGCTCGGCACTCCGTCCTCCGGAGCCTTCTCGCTCTCGGGGAATACCGGCCTGACGCTCGTGCCGCCGGGAGGTTCGACCACCTTTGAAGTCACTCTTCTGAGCGGCAGTGCCGGCCTCTACCGTGACGAGATCATCATCACCAGCAGCGACCTCGAAGCGGGGACCATCCGCTTCACCGTGAGCGGCGAGATCCTCGCCCCCCCGCTCCTCAGCAATCTGGCCCATCGCGTCATATCCCCCACCGACGTGACCCTCAGCGCCACCGTCCATCCGGCCGGGAGCACGACCGAGGTGGCCTTCCAGTTCTCCAGGTTCCCGGACTTCGAGGGCGCCCTGGAGATCGTCACCAAGGCCGGTTCGGAGCAGGGCTCCGCCGCAGAGGCCCGGTTCCACTCGCCTTCCGATGTGGTGGTCGACCCGATCGGTAATCTCTATGTGGCAGACACTCTTAACCATTGCATCCGCAAGATTACCCCGGTCGGCGACGACAGCGTGCTGGCCGGTTCCGGTGTGCCCGGCTTCGACGATGGGGTGGGTGCAGCCGCCCAATTCAATGCTCCCAAAGGCATTGCCATCGACTCTGCGGGAGTGCTCTACGTCGCCGACACGCTGAACCACCTCATCCGGTGCATCACCCCGGCTGGCGAGGTCACCACCGTGGCGGGCACCCGTATTCCCGCCTTCACCGATGGCATCGCCTCCGCAGCCCGCTTCAACCAGCCCACCGGCATCGCAATTGATGCCGATGGTAATCTCTACATCGCCGACTCCGGCAACAACCGGGTGCGCAAGATCGACACCGTCAACGACGTGTCGACTCTCGCCGGACCGACTGATCTCGATTCCCCCCAGGACGTGGCAATCGACTCGGCGGGCAATATCTTCGTGGCCGACCTCAACAATGACCGGATCCGTAAGATCGCCCCGGACGGGACCATCAGCACCCTGGCCGGAACCGGGTTCAGCGGACCCGCCGGGGTGGCGGTCGATTCCGCGGACCATGTCTACGTCGCCGACCGCGACGGCCACCGCATCGTTCGCGTCGACCCCGCCGGCCAGATCGCGGTCCTCGCCGGACTGCTCGATTCCCCCGGGAGCAACGACGGCTCCGGGACCGACACCAGGTTCAACGGACCCTCCGGACTCGCCGTCGATTCCGCCGGGACGATCTTCGTGGCGGATCGCGACAACCACCGCATGCGCAAGATCAACCTTGCCGCCCGCACCGTGGTGGCCGCCACCGGCCTCAATGGCACTGATCCCATTGCAGTGGAGGTCGATCTCAGCGACCTCGAGCCCAATACCGTTTACTACTACCGGGCCATCACCAACAATGGAGGCGGCGCCGTAATCAGCCCGTTCACTCCGCCCTCTTTCTCCTTCACCACCTCGTCATTGCTCTTCATGCAGTGGCAGGAGAGCGCCTTCGGCAGTGATTCCGGCGACCCGTCCATCGCCGGGCCCCTGGCTGATCCGAGTGGGGACGGGGTCGTCAACCTCCAGAAGTATGCCTTCGGGCTCGACCCCCTCCTCAACTCCCGGTCCGGCCTGCCCCTGGTGGCTCAGGTCCCCGGGGGGCTCACTCTCACTTACACCAAGGTCCTCGCCGCCACCGACCTGACTTACCAGGTTCAGTGGAGCACCAACCTGTTGGACTGGAGCACGGTCGATGTCACCGAGCAGATCCTCTCCGACGACGGCGCCACCCAACAAATCCTCGCCACCATTCCGACCGGAATGGGCTCCTGTAAATTCGTCCGCCTCTCCCTCAGCTCCCAGCAACCGTGAACCCGCCCCGCTCTTCCCAAATGATCAAAATGTTTCCATCACGTTCTCTCTCCGGCTTGCTCTCGGCGCTGCTCGTCGCGGCCACTTGCATCACACCGTCCCTTCGCGCCCAGATCGCCACCCAGAAGATTTCCCTTTCCGAGAAATGGAATGCGGTCTGGCTGGAAGTCGAACCAGTCTACGTCGTCGGCGACACCGTCCACAACGACCCAGCCGACGAGGGCGATAACGAAATCCTCGCTTCTGATGACCTCCGGGTCGGCCAGCCCAAGGCTCCCCAGGATGTCTTTTCCAATCCTGCCATCGTCACCATCGCCTCCCCCAAGCCCCTCGCCGGCCTTGCCGAATTCTTCGCCAAGGCCCCGGGATCGGTCGGCACCTTTAACCAGGACGAGTGGCAACAGTGGTTGCGCACCGATCCCGTCGGCACCAACAATCTCCCGAAAATCTACGGCAACCGTGCCTACCTCGTGGAAGTCAGCACCGGCACTCCCGCATTCTCGTTGGAGATCAAAGGTTCCGCCCGCTTCTTCCGCCCCACCTGGACCCCCGACCGCTACAACCTGATCGGGTTCGGGTTGGCAGGAACCCCCACCTTTGACTCCTTCTTCGGTCCTTCCGGCGGCCGCCACGGAGTGAGCATCGAGGGCGAAAAGCGTATTTTTCGTCTCAACAACGGTGAATGGCAGGCGGTGCCCAACGGCTCTGATACGATGGCCTCGAATGAAGCCTACTGGATCTTCTGCAACGGAACATCCGATTACATGGGACCGGTCGCGGTCGACTTCGACTTCGCCACCGTGGGCTCCCTCAACTTTGGCGGACCGGGCGATGCCGTCCCGGTTGGCAACCTCGACCTCGACCTTAAGGAACTGGTCTTCACCAACCGGGGAAGCGCAGCCGCCGTTCCCAGCCTCGATCTCATCTCCGGCGACTCCGATGATCCCCCATTGCTCGACCTGCATGTGGTAACGCCCGCCGTGGGCACCCTTGGCTACGAATTGGGCAACCAGATCGACTCGTCCGTCGACGCCGGAGGAAGCTCGCCCCTCGGCGAGTTGGTGGTCCCTGAGAGCACCGCCGTTCTCACCCTCGGCGCCCGGCGCAACTGGTCCTCCGGAAAAGTCGGCCGCACCAACCTCTACCGCCTCACCACCTCTAATCCCGGCGCCCAGGTCTGGCTCCCGGTCACCGCCCGCAAAAACAACATCCAGTTGCCCACCGACAACCTTCCCGACGCCGGCGCGGTGGCCGGCCTCTGGGTCGGCGAAGTCATCTTCGATGCCGTCACCAGCATCGTGGAGGATGGCGAACCGGTGCGGGCCTCCGCCGGCACCGCCCCCATGAGGATCCTCCTGCACTCCGGCGGCGCGGTCTCCCTTCTCAACCAAGTGACCATCATGCAGACCAAAACCGCCGATCTGGAAGTCGCCCCCGTTCCGGTCCTGGTCGTCGACCCCACACGCATCCCCTACTTCGAGGGCGTCAAGGAACGCAATGGCAAGCGCGTCGGGCTGCGACTCCAGACTGTCGCCTACGACATGCCACGAAAGTTCGATGCCGAGAGCCAGGGCGCCCTCCTTGGCAGCCTCACCCAGCGGGGCGAACCGACCTTTCTCTCCCTTCCCTGTCTCTTATACACATCTCCGAGCCCACGAGACCGAGGCTGATCT
>CAJXVQ010000090.1 GCA_913060685.1 uncultured Verrucomicrobiales bacterium | reverse complement strand
GAGATCAGCCTCGGTCTCGTGGGCTCGGAGATGTGTATAAGAGACAGGTAGTAGGGGACGTATTTGATCGGGGCCTTGGGGAAATGGGTTTGGTTCATGACCGAGATGTTTTTGGATTCCTTGGTCCATCCTTGTTTTTTTAGGGCGGCGAGTGCGCCCTCTTTGGTGCCGCGTTGACAGTAGGAGGCGATGAGGTGAAAGGGTTCGTCCTTGAGCGATTTGGCCAGACCGACCATGCCCGGGGTGATTTGTTGGCAGCCCACTCATCCGCCCCAAATTTTCAGGAGGACGACTTTGCCTTTGAGGTCGGCGGGAGCTTTGAGTTCGGGTCCCGCCCAGTGTTGGCCCCATTGAATGTCTTTGGTGGAGCCTTCGACGGTGGCGGTGTCCTTCTCCGCGCAGGCGGGCAGGGCGAGGAAGGCGGCAAGCAGGAATACTCTCATCATATGGATGGAAGGTAGAGGTGGATCTGGAAGGGCGCAAGGGCCGGGAGACCTGCACGAAAAAGCCTCCCCTCGATGAGAAGGGAGGCAATTTGGATTGCTTTGAGAGTGGGGCGTTTATTGGGCGGACTCGAGAGATCTGATCTGCTTCTTGAGCGTTTCGATTTGCTCTTGTTGTTCCTGGACCGCGTTGATGAGGACGGGGATGAGGTCGGTGTAGGTGACGCCGAGCATTTTGTCTTTATCATCACCCGCGATCACCGCTTCGGGAATGACTTCCTGAAGCTCCTGGGCAATCAGACCAATCGCGGTGCGACCTTCTGGATTGTCTTTCCAGTGATAGCTGGTCGGGCGTAGTTGCAGCACTTCATCAAGACCATAGGAGAGATCCTCAACATTGGTCTTGAGGCGGGCGTCCGAGGTCCGGATCGATCCTACCGAGGACCAGATCCAATAAAATCGGTTGCTCGATTGTCCAAGCTGAAATCCAGAGGTGCTTGTCGAGTTCTGGACGGGGAAGAACCGGTCTCGGCCGAGGATCAACCGAGATCCGCCAGCCGCATATAGGGTGAGATCTCCATTGTTGGAGGTGTCGAATCCTGCATCAATGTCGAGGCTACCGTCTGCGGATGAGAAGAATCCATAATTACGGTCAACGAAAACATGGCCAGCTTTCACTTCCATGGTTGTGCTACCGAAGGCTGGGTTTCCGATGTAAACTTTCGGCGCCCCCCCAACTTCAATTCGAGCGGTTGCGGGGGAATGCCAGATGTTTCCGGTGAGGTCAGTGGCAGTGGTGGCTGACCCAGCTGTGGTGGCAGAGCCTGCAGTATCGGCATGGAGAGCATGGAGGCTCCGTGGACTCGCGAGGATTTGTTGGCGTGGGCTGAGAGCTGGGTCGGTTCCGACCTTAAGTTCTAAATAAGTGTGGGTCTGAATGTCCTGATTGATAGAGGTGTCTACAAGTCCGAGTGTGACTGAGAACCGTCCGTCGACCGGAGTGATTTGGTGTGTTTCGGTCCAGGCGGAGGCTCCTTCTGCGCTGTTCTCGAAGAGGTTGAAAGTGACCGACCTGGTGGCATTTGAGAGGGGTGCTCCGGTGTCGTCGGTGAGGCGGCCTTGGTAGGCGACCTGGGCGGAGAGGCTGAGTGCTGAGGCACCCAGGAGTGCGAGGATGAGGTATTTTGATTTCATGATTTTTGATGAGTTGAAGGCTGATGAATGAGCTTGTTCCTATTCGTCGATTCGGGCCCGGGTGTAGGATTGGTGTTGGATGAGAATTTCGATGTCATCGAGTTGATCGATGAGATTTCTTGCATTGGCTTCGGAAGGTGGATCGAGATTAATTTGAAGAGTGAGTCTCGTGGCGGCAACGGCCCGTTCCTTGAGAAGGCCGTTTGTGAAGCCGTTTGCCGGATTAATTATGGCGGCACGAGTTGGGCTGGTGAGCTCCAAGGCCGAGGTGCTGCTTTCAGCGATGCCATGACCGGCTTCGAGGGTATCATACATGGTGTATTCTCCGTTGAGATTTGTATCTTGAAAATAACGCACAGGAGCGGTGACGTAGGCCCCGGGGAAATCGAGTTCGATGTCGAAGTCATTGGAGCTTGCTTGTCGAGTAGCAGGGTCGACAGGGACGCGGGTTCTGAAATAAGTTTGACCTCCGTATACCACGAGGCCGGAGAGCCCTGCGGGTTCGAGGGTGACTTCCCCTTCAGAGCCATCTTTGAGCATGTGGACCGCAGTCCAGACGATCTTATTGCGGTAGTTCCCGGACTGGGGGATTCCGCTGAAGTTGGGTCCGAGGAAGAAATTTCCATCGAAGTTTTGGAGGATGCTGGTGTTGAAGTTGATCACGATATTTCCGTCTTGAATGTGGTCGCGTTTTAGGATTTCGCGGAAATGATCAACATTGGAGACCATGCGTTCCTGTGCAGCGGAGTAGCGTTCACCGGTATCGGTGAGGCTGGCTCCGAAGGTGAGGTTGGGATCGTCCGGGTTGGGAGTGATGAATTGATCCCGGAGCGAGATGACCGTGGTGCTGGGTAGCGATGCTCCGGCCCCGAGGCGACGTTGGCCGTCGACGCTGGCCATGTGTTGACGGATGACTTCGAGTTCATCGTAGTTGCGCGCGGAGAGGATGGAGTTGATGTCAAAGGTATTGCCTCCATTGGCCCAGACGAAGCGTTGCTGCCATTTGTATTCGAGGGCCCGACAGGTGTAGAACATCCATCGCTGCGCGTTGCGGAAGGCTGCGTCTGCGCGGAGGACTTCGCGCTCGGCCCGGATGAAGAAAATGGGGTCGGCAAAGTAGCTGGTGGCGAGGCTGGCGAAATCGCTTTCGATGTTGCGCTTGAGGATTTGGACTTCCCTAAGAATGGCGGTGCGTTCGGCAATTGCCTGGGCCAGCGCGGCATTGTTGTCGTTAATTTCAAGAAGGTTGGAGAGGAGATCGCGGTAGAGTGAGCTGACGACCATCTGGGCCTGCTTGACTTCGAGTTCGAGAGGCGCGATGGCCAAAGCGACCTCGAAGGCAATGGCCGCTTCTTCGATTTCCTGCTCACGCATGGAGGTGCGGATAGCGGCAGTGGTTTGGACGGCGGTGTTCAGGACTCCTGCTGCGATGACAGCTCCCAGAAGAGGTTTGGAGGAGATGTCGGCACCCGCGACGTCGGCCAGAGTTTGGTAGGCACCAGCGGCACCAGCTGCGACGCCTGCCCAGACGTGAATTTCGGTCCAGGCTGCTCCAGCGTCAGTGAGATACTCGCTTTCAGCTCCGGTAATCTTGCCTTCGATCCCTTTAGCCAGTGTGACCGCTTCCTGAGCGAGGGCGATTTCGTCAAGGATTTGCGCGTTGATTGCAAGGATGTCGAGGTTGCGCCTGGAAAGATCGCTGATGCGGATGTTGGCGGCTTTCAGTTCGCTGGTCCCGATGGGGTTGGGGGTTGCTCCCGTAAACTGGTCTTGAGTATTGGGCCCGTAGCCGGTGAGGCGTTCAAAATCATCGTTAAAATCAGTGCTGATGCCGCTGAGTTGATCTCCCACACTTTCGACATTGGTGCGGAAAACATCGAAGGCATCCTTCGCGCCTATGAAGGCATCTTGGGCAATGGCGACTGGGCCGACTGGATTGGTATTGATTCTTTGGGTGAGACGTTCTTGGAAAATGTCGTAAGAGTCGAAGAGTCCGGTTGCCAGTGGGCCTTGCATCGGAGTGACCTGGGGGCTTCCTGATGGGAGAAGAAGGAGGAAGTGGGGATCGATCCCCAGGTGGTTGGACTCGCCATTGAGATAGCTGCGGGAGTCGGCCGCATCAGCGAGGGAGGACTCGACATAGAATTTGGCACCGCGGACTCCGGTTTCGTCAAGGGCGGGATCATCAAAGTCGACCGGACTGCCATCGGGTTCGGTAAACATTCCGCCGAGGAGGGTCGCAAGTCCGGCCTCGTTCTGGACGTCAGTGAGGGCGTTGCGTGCTTTGGTGAGGTCTCCGGAGGCCTTGCGAATCCCACGGAAGCGGGCCAGCTCGGCTTGATATTCGATGTATTGCCCGAGGAAAGTGAGGAGGGTCCGGTAGTCTTTGTAGCCGGTGAATTGGCCGGGGTCGCTGGGGAGGACATCGACGATTTCTGAATCGTCATCAGGGGCATATTGGCTGGCGACTTGGTTGCGCTGGGGAACCCGGGTTTGGAAGAGGTAGTAGCCAAATGGGGCGTTTCCTGCGGCGGGGTCAAAGTCGGAGGGGTTGATGCCGTCAATCCGCAGAGAGAGGAGCTCCTTGTAGACATCGAGAATACGCTGGGTGTTCTCGACGAGTTGTTCGTAGGTTGAAATTTCGAGGTCGATGATAAACGGGCTTTCAGCGCTGGTCTCAAGACCGAGGCGAATGCGCGCGAGTTTTGAGAGGAGTGCTTTGGAGAGCTGGCTCTCGCCGACAGCCCAGTCGTAGTAGATCTCGAGAAGGGCGTTCTGAAGATCGGTATTGAGTGGGTCTTGTGCGATTGCGGCGCGAAGCTTGGGAATCTGAGCAATAACGGCATTTCGTTCATCCTCACCAAACCATTGGGCGGGGTTGTTGGACGCTTCGAAGAGATCGAGAATGGCGATGCTATCTCCATCGGTTCCGTAGAGGAGGTATTTATAGCGGAAGGGTTTGCCGCCATTGTCGATGGCCGAGCGGGTAGCGGTGACGCCGCCGGGCAAGCCGTAACCGGGAGGGTAGAGAGCGCTCCAGATCGAGAGCAATTCGGAAGTTGCATAGTCGGTGTATGGAGTGATGTAGTTGGAGAAGGCGTGGCCAAAGCTGGATTCCGTGAGGTGAATGCCGGAGTTCTTCGGGACGTTTGGATAATTGTGATCCAGGAAGATCCCTCCCTGAATGGATTCGCCACTGGCATCAGACCCTGTCGGTGAGAATCGATTTTCGGTGGCCGGACGGGAGATGATCTCAGGAATCTGCGCCAGGCTTTGGCCAACAAATATGAGCGGGAGAAGTCGATGTAAGTTCATGGTAAAAAAAGGAGTTCCGGGATTGCTAGTTGCCGGGGTTGTCAAGAGGGTTGAAAGGGCTGTTGGTGGTCGGAGCGGGTGCGATTTCCCGCATGATGGTGAAGATGCCGGTGAGGGTTCGGTTGAGGTAGGTTGTGGTGGGGTCGGTGGCGTGCTTGATTTGCTCGGTGTAGGTGCCGCTGACGAGGTTACCCACGACGGAGTGGGAATCCTCGCTGTTCGGGGTGGAGGTGAGAGTGATCGTGCGGACCAATGGGTCGGTAATGATACCGTTGTTCACCGAAGGGAGGTCAACGACGCTGGCTGAGAAGGCAGGTGTGGTGAGATCGAAGTTGATCGAGGTGGCGGGCCAGATTTCCATTGGAGTGTCGGGAATAACACCGGTCGAGAGCGATGAGGCTCCGTCGTCTGGTTTGGGGAGGCCATCGCTTTGTCCTGAAACGAAGTTGGCCTCGACGGTGGCGTCGTCGCGGACGATGCAGATGCGGAATGATCGCTCGGTGAGTTCGTCTCTGAGACTCCCAAACCAATAGGCATCATTGTCACTGATGTTGAGGATGTGAGTGACGCTGCCACCGGCGCGGTAGGCTGCGCCTGTGGTGATGTCGAGAATGAGCATGCGGCTGGGTCGGATCTCGAGGTCGTCGATGATGGCGATGTCGAAGGTGGCGGTCCCGCCGCTCATGAAGACGGAGGTGGGGACGCTGGTGTAATCCGTGCCCTGAACGGCGGAGCTGCGGGGGTTGACCGAGATGGTGACTTGGCCGGTGTAGGAAGGGGAAGCGCTGAGGGAGATGGTTTGGCTGCCTTGTCCTTCTTCGATGGCGGAGATGGGCCCGGTGAAATCGACGGCGGGGAGGTGGGCGAGTTCGGGGAAGTCGTTGATGTCCGTGGGGTCAGTGCCGAGGGCGATTTCGGTGGCATCGCTGAAGCCATCGTCGTCGGTGTCGAACTTGTCGGGATCGGTGCCGAGTTCGTTGGTTTCGCGGTCGTTGTCGAGACCATCGCCATCGCGGTCAATTTCCGTGCCGAGGAAGGCCCCGATGACGCGGTAGAATTCGCGGTCGGCCAGGGTCTTGGCAATAGTGAGGCGGTAGCGGTTTCCTCCGAGTGAGGTGGAGTTGATTCCGGTGATGGATCCCCAGGAGCCGGCTTCGAGATCGAGGGAGGCTTGGATGTTGAACCTTTGGAAGGTGCCATCGTCTTGAACGGTGAGCTCGACTTCGGTCTCGGTGGTCGTGATGCCGGTGATGACGGGCGCGGCCTGCAATAAGGAGCCAAGGAGAGCGGCGGGAGCCAGAATAGTGAGGAATTTCATAAGAAAACGATGGTGGTCGTTTTCTACCTATCCGGTTTGTCGGGCGAGGTTACGCGGAATGTGATCTTTTTATTTTCCCTCGATTAGGGCGATCCTTCGGAGGACCCAGGCTGGCTCACTCGGCCGTGATCGCGAAGAGGATCGGGTTCGGGGCTGAATTCAAGGACAGGTAGTGAATCATGATAATTTCCGAATTCGGATTGGGATTCTCCCAAGTCGAACGGTAAAGTGTCGGGTTGCCTCTCTCGAATGATTGTCCGGCATCCCAAACCGCAGCGGAACCGGGGTCCTCCAGTGGCTTCGGAAGTGAGAAATAGCAGTCGCGGGCGTGATGGCCGTAGCGAAGGCGAATAGCCTCATTCCGACCGTTATCGAAGACGACGACAATCGCCCCATAATCTCTCCCCTCGGCAAATTCGTGATGGACGGTATGGAGAAAGTGAAGGCGCTGGCATCGACGACCAATTTGAATGCCTTGAACCCCCATAGGGAGGGGGAGCATGTAGGGTGCCGTCTTCGACCCCGTGAGGCGAATCGCCCCCCGCACGTCAAAAGGAATCCCTCCAAACTCAACCAAGCCACGTGGAATATCCGTGAGTTCTTTACCCGGAATCTCGTCGATCAGAGGGTAGTAATCCAACGAGTTGTTGTAGTAATCGCTTAAGTCGATGCAAGATGCCGGCACCGTTCCTTCGCGCGGCGGGATCGGGGATTTCTCTCCTACACTCGAAAAGAGCATCTTCGAATGAATGCCGGCCGCAATGCGGAAATCCGCGATTGCCTCATCCCACTTTTCCATCTTGAGATAAGTTTGACCCCGGTTCTCGAACAGGCTTGCGCTGTTTGGATTCACTGAGATCGCCCGGTCACGGCTCTCGAGACTCAATTCCAGTTGTTTGAGACCAGCCTGGGCATCTGCCAGGTTCTTCCAGTAGGCTGCGCGGTTGGGATCTGCCGCGACCGCCTTCCTTAGGTGGAATTCAGCCTGTTCCCATTTACGGGAGGACTTAAGTTTTCGCCCTAACTCTCCGTCCAAGGTTCCGTTCTTCGCCAGTTCCTCAATTACTTCGGGAGCAAGGTTTGAGGGGCCTAATTTTAGCTGTAGCCGCTTACGCAGTAGATCGAGATCGCCTCCGCCAGGCACCGCATTTACAATCTGCGAGCCTGTCTGACTCCCCCGATCGATCGAATGATGCAGAATACTGTTCCAGATCCACCGCTTGCGTACGGCCAGGTCCGGCAATCGGCTCCCATCGAGAATGGCCTTGTGGGGCAGATCCTCTTTCTCGATTAAGCCAAGGCGCGGATGGACTTCGAAACCTGATAGGAGTTCGGAGAGCTTCTCCAGGTCATCGATCGAATTGCGAGCCGGCGAGAGATCCCAGACAGAGATCCATTCCGATTTCGACGAAGTGGCAAGGCGATCGCCACTGTTTGAAAAATCGACATTCATCACCGCCGTCTTACTGAGAAGTGGCGGCGTGATCGGCTTGCCGCTTTTGGCATCCCACACCCGCGCAGAATTGTCGCTGCTCCCAGTAGCCAACAGGCTGCCATCGCCACTGAATTTTGCGATCCAAATGAGTTCGTTGTGCTCCATCGCTTTTCCCTGTTTGGCGCCTGTCTCCAATTCGTGTAAAGCAGCAATGTTCGCGTCAATGACTGCCTTGGAACCACCCGAGGGGTTTGATAAAGTTCGGACGGTGTGGCTGTCGCAGGGTGCCGCCGGGAGAGCGAAGGGATCGATCTTTGAGACATCGCCCACGGCCACGCCGCTCGCCACGTGGTAGCGTTCGACTTCATTCGAGCCATCCGCGACAACGACATGCTGCCCGTCCCCGCTGACTTTTAGACGGAAGGCTCTCGATTGCGTAATGACCGGACCGGCCTGCATGCCTCCGGCGAGCGACCACAAGCGGGTCTCACCGGAATCCGTCGTCAGAACCATGCTGCCGTCATGACTAAAATCCATGTGGATGATCCCTCGACGATGGCGCAGCGGTGGCCCGATTCGTTCCCCGGTCCGGGCCGACCAAAAGATTGCCGTCCGGTCGTCCCCACAGGTGAGAATTCTATCCCCGAGCGGGCTATAGGCAACCCGGCGAACCCCAGACTTGTGTTGGAGTGGAGAGAAGGGAGATGAGCCGGACTCGAATTCTCTAATGCGGGCCATGCCATCGCGGCCGCAGGTAGCCAGGCGCGTTCCAGTCGGGTCGAAAACCCCATCGTAGATCCAAAAATCCCGGGGGTGTTTCAATATTGGCGAAACCAGGCGACCGTCTTCACTGTCAAAAACCTCTGCCGAGTGTCCGGTGAGGGCAATAAGTCGCGATCCATCGCCATTGTATCGCAATACCCGGACCGGACTCTTTAAATTTGTTGTCGTCTCGAATGAAACCACCCCACTCTTCAGATCCACTACCCGGAACCTCCCCAGTGAGGCCCCGATGGCAATCCGTCCGCCATTCGGATCCAGTGCTGCCGACTCGATTTGGAATCCTTGGGACCTGGTCATGATCTCGTCGCCGGTCGTGGTATCCCGAACCTTGAGGATGCCCTCAAGAGAGGTGGTAATCAATTGGCCCCCGTCATTGTTGAATCCGATGAAGACGGCACTCGAACGGTCGATCAAGGCCGGCACGACCGGGCGTCCGGTCGCCGTATCCCAGATCCAGATTTGCCCATCCTCACAGGCGCAGGCAATCCGGGACCCGTCGTGGTTGAAGACCGCCTGTTTGATGGGCGTCCGATGTTCCAGCGGTTCATGGGCGTCGAGACCGCTCGCTGTCTCAAGCAGGCGCAGCTGCTTGTTCCCCCCTTTTGCCACGATCAAGATCCGCTTCCCGTCCGGGGAGAACAAGGCCTCGCTTGCCTCGACCTTGTGGCGCCAGAGGTGGATCAGTTTTGGCGATGATCGCAAGGCGGCCCCGATGCGTCTGCGGTGAATAAGCTCGCGCTCCTCATTCCCGGCGTCGAGTTTCAGAGCTGAGACGAACCAGGGCAGGGCGCTGAAATAATCCCCGTCTTCGAAATGGCGCAAGCCATTGTCCTCCGTCAACTGCACCAGCGCTTCATGCTCCTCCGCTGCTTTCACGAGAATCTCTCGATTTGCCTCCCGTAGCTGCAAGGTAAACATCGTTCCCCCGATACCCATAATCAGGAGCGAGAGAGAACTGACCGCGACCAGGGCTGCGGCTACCGGTCTTCGCCGGATCCATTTGCGCAAACGTTCCCCCGCCTGGACGGGCCTTGCCTCGATCGGTTTCCCATCTCTCCAGCGTTCGAGATCCTCGGCGAGAGCGAGGGCGGAGGAGTAGCGTTTCTTGGGATCTTTCTCGAGGCACTTCAGGCAGATCGTCACCAGATCCTTGCCAAGGTTCTGTCTGTTTTCCCTGGAAAAAGTGATTTGGGTTTCGATGACGCTGCGTAGCACATGGTGCGAAGTCGTTCCTTCAAAAGGAAGCTTTCCGGTGAGGATCTGGTAAAGGATGGAGCCAAGACTGAAGACGTCACTGGTGATGGTGATCTGGGCGTTGTCTCCGCGGGCTTGTTCGGGAGACATGAACGAGGGTGTGCCCATGACCGCGCCGGTGACGGTGAGGTCGTTATTTTCCTCGTAGCGCTTGGCGAGGCCAAAGTCGCTGATGAAGGGCTCAAGTTGATCGTCGAGGAGGATGTTGGAGGGCTTGAGATCGCGGTGAAGAATGCCCCGCTCGTGCGCGTGATGGACGGCCCGCGCGACTTTGATCATGAGTGCTGCCGCGGTATCGGGAGTGGCAAATTCATCCAGACGGGTCGCGAGGCTGCCACCGGCGACATACTTCATGGTATAGAACGGGCGACCGTCCATTTTGCCATTGGCGTAGATCGGGATGATGTGGGGGTGGTCCAGGCTGGCGATGGCCTCGCTCTCAGCCTGGAAGCGTCGTTCGGTTGTCTCGTCGACACGGCGGTCGGAGTTGATCAGTTTGATCGCAACTTCGCGGCCGACCTTGCTGTCGAAGCCCAGATAAACGGTGCCGTCGCCCCCCCGGCCGATTTCCCTTTTAATATCGTAGTCGTCGACTTCCTCCGAGCCGGGAGAGATTTCCGGATCGTTGAACAAGCCGGCCATCGTGCAATGCGGGCAGATTCCCTCATCACCGGGACGGGTGATGCGAAGTGGGCCTCCACAGGTATGGCAATTCATGGATCAAGAAGTCGGCGGGATACCTTTATCTAAACGGTCTTTGGGTTGAGGTTACGTCTGGATTAGGATTTTTGAGTGATTGCGGAAGCCTCGATGATATAGCGGATCTCTTCATCGACCTCGGCAGGATTTTCCACGACCTGGGAAACGGCCATGCGGAAGAGATCACGGAAGCGACCCTTGATACGAAAGACGGCGGCTTTGATCGCTCCTTCGGTGGTGCCGAGATCTTTGGCAAGATCCAAGTAGGAGAGGCTGTTGGTAGGATTGGTCAGGCAGGGGCGCAGGACGGTGAAGCGATCGGCTTGATCCAGTTGCCGGTATTCTTCCTCAAGAGTCGTCCAGACTCGATCGAAGACGGTGAGCGCCCATTCGTGATCGAAGAGAGTATCGGGTGGAGCGTCTGCGCTGAGCCCGGAATCGAATTGATGCTCCGACTCCATGAGATCGATGGAGAGGCCGGTTTGCCCGCCGCCTCGCTTCAGGGCATTGGCGTCGCGATAATCTTTGTTGAGGTAGTTTTTGACAGCGGCGAGAAGGAAGGTGCGAAAGCGGCCCCGCTCGCGATCGGCCGAGCGATAGAGTTTTTTCTCGATAAGGAATTCGAAAAACCCCTGACAAAGGTCGCGGGCTTTTTCCGCATCACCGGAGCGGTTTCTGATGAAGGCGTAGACCGGATAGTGGTAGGTCTCGCACAATTGAACGAGGGCGTCCGGGCAAGAGGAGAGGGATTTTGATTCCGGGCCCAGGATTTGTGTCCATTGGGTGGTGAGGAACCGGGTATCGAGATTGTCTGCCATAGAGCGGGGCGAGAGTCACAGGAAAGGAAAGCGAGATCGAGAAGGATTTGGGGGAATTGGCGAATTTGCAGAATGAATTCTGAATGGTTTCAGAGCGAGATGAAGTCTCAGAATGATGCGATTGAGCATGGTTGGATCGAGGGGCCGTCCCCTTCAACTCCGCATTCTGTTCATTGGGTGAAGTTACCAGTCCTTGGTTGTGGGTAGAGCTTTTGAACGTCCGAGCTCTGTCACAGGCTCCTGGCGGCGAGCTTCGAATCTGGGTTTAAGTTTAGAGCGTTCAAGGCGTTTTCAAGTCCAGAGCGGCATCCGGTTGATAGCAGCGTTTTGTTAGCCCGCTGTGAATGTGTCGAATCCCGTGAGTCCGTGCGAACGAAAATCAGCCAAGACATGCTCCGCGAAAAATAGTTTCCCGGCTCGGTGAAAGCCCGCGCCAAACATGCAGTGCGTGTGCCCGAATTCCTGCGAGCCAGCGTCGTAGACAAGGCGCTTAGGGCTCGGAGGCTTCGTAGCTAAGTCAATTCCAAGTAGCGTCTCTCTGTAGTCCCCGCATTCCGAACATTTATCGGAGTGACGGAGTTCCGATCCCACTTCATCGATTTCGATCTTGGGGAGGGAATCAACGACGATAGCTGAGTAACCCGACCCATCGATTGATTGGAACTTAACTGCACCGAGGATGCCGATAGACGCCTTCGCATGAGGTGAGACGAGGTAGATCCCATCCATGGATAGCTCAAGATCGGTGGTCGGCGCATGGCCGATCGAGAGGGCTGTGCCCACTGATAATTTCGATGTGCACGACTCACACAATGCCGGGTGAAGTTCGCCGTTCAGTGCAGGTGCCCAATCAACATATTGAGATTCGAAAGAGATGGTCTCGGCTGAGAGAAGACACGCCTCGTAATTTGGTGGTGAGAGCAGTGCCATTTTCTTGGGCTAACGGTTGAAGTCAGTTGCGACGGAACGGCGTCAACCGAACTAATTAGTTATGAATTTAGTTTTGTTTTTAGGTCTTTAAGTTCTTCTTCGAGACTTCTTACTTTTTTATACAACGCTATTGCAGGAAATGCCCCAAAAATAAAGCATAATGGTAAATTTGCAACACGAACACTACGGATGTTACATCTCCCGTAAATAATCGCATTAGACAGAGAAATGCACAAAATACAGGAGCTATACAAAATCCAATTTTTAAGTTTTCTTTCATTTGGTTATTTTTCTTTTTTATTTCTTCTTAACGTCAAAGTGCTGCCACAGGCTGCCTGAGGGCGTGCTCCGACTTCCTGGTTGATGGGTGAATGGTCATGTCGCTTTAGACTCGCGGCGGGCAGCCTGTTGGTAGCCATGCCTTGTTTTCGGTATTTTGGCTTCTCTCATAGGCCAGGTACAGTCTTGGTTTGTCAGTTTCTGGGCGTTCTTGCCCCATTTCGATACAAGTATAAGGTCTGGGATCTCATTTTCTAAAGCGGACATACCCTGAGGCGGATCAGCTCGCCAGAGCCGCGAAGAGCTGCGCGAGTTCCTCCTTCGCCTCTTCTTCGCTGGTGGAAGTGTCACGGAGGTGATCGAGGATGAAGCGCCGGAGTTTGGTGCGGCCGCGTTGAGCCATGACCTTGACATGCGACTCGTTGGCCCCGAGCTCCTTGGCCAGCTCCCGGTAGCGGGTTTTCCCCGCACGTTGGGCTTCGAGGATCCGCGCCTCCCGCGGGGCCTGTTCCCGCAGGCGGACGAAGGCCCGGTTGAGCACCACCGTGGCCCAGTCGCGGTCGAATGAATGCGCCTCCTCATGCTGCGGAAGCGCCTCGTGATAGTCGGGATCGGGGGTGCGCTTCTGCGCGTTGCATTTGTCGTATTCGTCGCAGAGGAAGTGGTTCACCGAGCTGAGCAGGAAGGTGCGGAAGCGGCCCTTCTCTGGATCGGCTTTTTGCATCCCCTGTCGCTCGATGAAGCGCCGGAAGAATTCCTGGGCCAAGTCTTCGGCGTCGTGCACGGCGTAGCCCTTCCGCCGGATGTGGTAGAACACCGGTTTCCAATACAAGTCTGCGAGGTGCTCGAGGGCCTCCTGCACCGAGGTCTCCGATCCGTCGCGTGCCTGCAGGATGCGCGTCCAGGCGGTCGGCTGGAACGCTCCGGCGTAGCCGGGAGTCGGGGTGTCGGATGGCTCGGTCATGCGGGTTTCCTTTCAACTCTACTTCACGCGTTCGGCGCTTTGCCAGAACTCCTTGTCCATGCTCTTGCCGAGCTCCTTCAACGGGATCTCGACCCGGTAGACGGTGTCGGGCTCGACGCCGTAGTGGGTGCGGATGCGCTCCTCCTTTTCCAATACCATCTCCGAGTCAAACCGCTGTCGGTGGTTCTTCCAGATCCCCCGCAGCGGGAATTCACATTCCACCTTGAGAAGGTCACCCTCGAAATCAAAGTCGCGGATCAAAAGTTCACCGTCGTTCGAGTCGCCAAATGCTCCGTTATGGCCAAGATCATGGTTTTGGTTCTCCGATACAAAATAGATGTAATGGCGCGACGGAGGCATCCAGCCGCTCACCGCCTCCCCGTTGATCCGGGTGTAAGCAAAGCGCCAGTCAATGCTCAGATTATGTAGCATCTCGTCGCCGAACAGGTTGGTTTCGAGGACCCTATGGTGCCGTAAGTATTCCATCCAAAGCCTCGGGTCCGATGGATGACGCGTCACCGGATCGATCTGCCCAGTATTAAAGGACCGGAAAAGGATGAACTCCTGCTCCCGTGCCTCGGCCCATTCGTCGGAGACCACCCAAGTGGCCGTGCCAGTCAGCATCGTGACAAGCACGGTGGCAATCACGGTTTTTACCGGCGCAGTCGTAGCGGGGTCAGATGCGTAGCGTCGCAGGCGCAGGAAGACGCCACGCAGGCCGAGGAATACTGCGGCGACCAGGGGAATGAATGCCAGGAAGATGAGGTCATGGCCGGCCCACATCCGCAGGACCTTGGGCAGCACTTGGGCGAGCAGCAGCACCGCAAGCAGCGCCACCGGGACGATCATGGAGGGTATCGCCAACCATTGACCTCTCAGGCGGCCTGGCTCCCGTCGCACCTGCCGCAGGGTCAGCCAGCCGAAGACCCACGCGAGCACCACCGAGGCGATGATCAACGGCCGCAGCAGCACCGTGTATGGCTCGCTGGTGAAGAAAGAGCGCTCGAGTTCCTCCGCGTCGATGAACCACGCCCGGGTCATCTCCCACAGCACGGGCAGGGACGCCACCGCGCAGGCGAGGCTCCACCAGGCGAAGGGGGTTATGCGCGGCCTGTTTGTATACGGCATTGGGCTGGTCGGCGCGGTAGCGGAGGCTGCGGGTGCCGTAAGCGCTTGCTTGATCTCGCTGGCGCGCTGGTAGCGAAGGTTGGGGTCATGCTCCAGGGTCTTGAGCACAACCTCGTCGAGGCTGACGTCCACCTTCACCCGCTGCGAGGGGGTGGGGAAGCGCCCCAGCGGCAGCTCGCCGGTGAGCATCTCGTAGAACACCACCCCGAGCGAGTAGAGGTCGGCCCGGTGGTCGACCCGGCCCGTGTGCCTCTGCTGCTCGGGAGCCATGTATTGGGGGGTGCCCATCTTCTGGTCCGCCTGGGTGACGAACTCCTGTCCCGTTTGCTCGTCGCCGCGCATGCGGGCGATGCCAAAGTCGGCAATCTTCAATAGGCCCTCACGGTCGATGAGGATGTTCTCCGGCTTGATGTCGCGGTGCACCACCCCTTGGGCGTGGGCGTATTCGAGAGCGTCGCAAATTTGCGGCACGCAGCGCAGCGCGTCGTCGGCGCTCAGGTGTCCCGCGGCGAGAATCTCGCGTAGCGAGGTGCCGTCGACCCACTCCATGACCAGGTAGCAGAGGCCGTCCTCGTGGCCGTAGTCGAAGACCTGCACCACGTTGGGGTGATTGAGCACCGCGAGGGCGCGGGCCTCACGCTCGAAACGCTGGGTGAACTCCGGGACACCGGCCAACTTGGCGTCGATGACCTTGATGGCCACCACCCGGTTCAGCTCAGGCTGCCGGGCCTTGTAGACCACTCCCATGCCTCCTCGGCCCAGTGGAGCGAGGATTTCCATACCGCCGAGGGTGTCGCCGGCTGCCAGTGGGGGCGAGAGATTGCCATCGTCCTGCTCAGCTTCCTGCTCCAGCATCCGGGCGAGGCAGTGGGGACAGCCTCCTCCAAGGCCGGAGGCGAGGTCGGCCTGGTAGGTCTTCCCGCAATCGGAGCAGGTGCTCTCGGGTTGGTCATTCATGGGGTCTTGGTTCATTTTACAGGTTCTTTGCTTGCGGGAAATCGCTTTTCGTTTCCCGGGCTGGTCGTGGTCCGGGGCCCGTCCGCCAAGGAGGAGAGTCTCGATTCGCCCATGTAAAAGGAATCGACGGAAAAAGGTAACAGTAGAGCGAACACGCCCGGCTGGTATTTGGCACCTCGAATCCCGCGTTTCCCCACTCTGCACCCCCTCAATCCCGACTGGGCCGACTGGGCCGACTGGGCCGACTGGGCCGACGCACTGATAAGAACTCCTCGAAGATGCAAATTCCTGCTATGAGGTTGGTCAAGTCGAAGTGTGATTTTTTTGTTCGGTCGAGGTGTTGGTTCTGGTTCGGTTGAGAAGGAAGGGCGCTCTTGTTCAGGGACTGAAAAAGGGCTTTCTTGAAAGCCCATAGTTACCCCCAACGGGAGGCGTAATGGAGATCAAGTACGAAACGGAATAAGTGCCGAAGGCCGAGCGCAGCGAGTTATGCCGGATTCGTCCTTGAGCGCAATGAAGCCGCCTGTTTTGGAGCCGCCGGGGGATTTTACCCGGGTTGTGTTTCACGAAGGTCTTTCTTCCCCTGGAAGTGTCGTCTATTCGACAAACACAGCCTGCTATCCGCGCGTTTACTTGTTTGCAAAGCGCCAGGTGACTTATTCGAGTCGAGGAAAGAAATGACGGTCTCATCTAGCAATCGGGCGTTCTTTTCAGAACGACCACGGAAATTTTCAGACGCGCGACATTCGTAACAAAATTGAGATCATTAAATAGAGTTCGGTGGTTCCTTGGTGGTCAGGTGGTTTCGTTCTGCTTTGGTTTCATCGGTCAAGTCTCAGGCCGCGTCAGGCATGTAAATCAGTCCCAGGTTTTCCGCGGTGGTCTGCCCGGTGAAGAGCCGCCACAGATCCACCGCCAACTGCCGCGCCACCGCTACGATCGCCTTCTTGCGCGCCGCCGCACTTCCCTTGGCATCGCCCAGCACCGGCATCCACTTGCGAAGGG
>CAJXVQ010000089.1 GCA_913060685.1 uncultured Verrucomicrobiales bacterium | reverse complement strand
ATCAGCCTCGGTCTCGTGGGCTCGGAGATGTGTATAAGAGACAGGGTTACGACCGTGGTGTTAGTGATGTTTCCAAATCCAAGAGGGGCTGGAGCTTCTGTCCAGCTTCCGTCATCGAATCCAGCCCCATACCATGAAGTGCCGTAGTCAGTTCCGGAGTCGTCGTAGTTCCAATCTGATCCGGCCTCGAAGACAGTTGTGAATGAATTGACCATCGTCGCGGATGGGTTAACCGCTCCACCGGAAAGACGGGGGTCGGAGCCATCGGTGGTGTAATAAAGGTCGCCGTCCTTGTGGATGATTTCAAGCGAATAACCGGAGGGGACCTCGCCACCGTGCTGACTAAATTCCGGAGCAGCAAGATTGGGGAGCATTCTGGCTGCACGCATCTGCCCAAGCACGATGTCCGAGCGTGTTTCGGCGTTCACATCGACAATCCAATCGACATAAGTTTGAAAAGAAGCGGGTGTATAGAGCTGTTCCGCTTTAGTTCCCCACCTTGCCGTCTCGGGAATGATCGTCCGGGAAATCCTCTCGGAGAGTTCGGTGAAGTCAGATTGGACTCTTTCTTTGGTGAGCATTCCTCCGTTGAAAAAGTGCTTCTGGGTTCGATCGGCCAACCGGATCCTGAATTCATCGTGTTGGAGCAGTGATCCAAGCAGGTTTCCAGGTCCTCCGTTGTCGGTGGTGTTGGCACTTGAGCCGGTGGTGGAATTTCCTCCTCTGCGGTTGAGGAAGTCATTGTCCCACATGAAAAACTTAAACTTACCCCCGGCCTCCCGTTTGCGACCGGCGACCCAGTTGTGTTGGGGATACCAATCATGTTCATTCCCTCCGTAAAAGTTCAGCAGCATGTAATCAATATAGCTATCAAGGTCCATGTAGTCCTCCACGATATCGTAGTTGGTCTTGTTCGCGTTCAAGTAGTTCCACGCTGTTCCTTCCCCTTGGGAAACGAAAATGCCGCTACGTCCCTTCATGATGTCATACTCTTCTTCCTCGCCGCCGAGATGAGTTGCCATAAAATCAGCGTTGGGCCTCTCCATCAGATGGTGTTGGCCGTAGTAGGTCCCGTTGAGGTAAACGTGAACAAACTTGCCTCTCATTGAGAGATTGCCGGCTTCCAGCTGGCGATCAAAGAAGTAGCGGTTACGGACGTAGACTCCCCGGGAATGGGCATAGTTTGTCGCGAAGAGGGAGTCGTGACTGCCGTTTCTCAGGAGAATTTGGTCAAAGCTCTCAACGGCCGTGTCTCCCCCGTAGGGAGTGTCGCTAAAGAGGTCGAACTTTAGCTTTTTTTTGCCGTAGATCTCCTTGAAGCTGATGCGCAGGGCATGCTTCTCATAGACCGTGTACTGTCCGCCGAAGCGTTCAACGCCGGCATCGAGCTGGAAGCCATCCTGCCCGTCCGGAAAAATCATTTCAATGGAGACCGGGATTTCCGGCGGGCTCATGATGGGTTGCGTGGGAATGGCTTCTTGGGTGACTAAAGAAATCGTGGGGATTTCAAGGAGAGCTTCGCGCATTTGTGGTCCCCAAACCGGGTGCTCGGTCACCGAAGTAGCCATGGCAGGATTGTTGATGATCTCATCAACGTAGAGGTAGGTATGGGTGTCGGTGTTGGTTTTTTGAAAACCGGGTTTCGATGCATAGGCCCGGACGATCGTGGTTGTGCTGATGTCCAAAGACAGGACCGGAGGGCTTTGGGGGTCGGGAGCATCTACCGAGGGGCTCGTTGGACCAGGGTCCGAGCTATCGGTGGTGTAGTAGATTGAGGCGCCGGGAGTTGTTGTCGTCACTTCAACCTGGAAGGGACTCTCGAAAAAGCCCCGTTTAACCGAGAATTTGGTGTCTTTCGTGAAGCCTTGGATTGATTGATTATTCGCCTCGCCCGGAGTGGGGATCGTGAAATAAGCGGGGTCGTTCAGTCCCTGTGGAAATCCATAGGAGACGTCCGTAAACTGCTCGGGGTAGGTGGGCGCAAACTCTTGTTGGGTTTCCCCGGTGGGATTGACCAAAGCAAGATACTCGCCGTTTTGGATCAGTTTGAAATTGGTATGGAGATCGGCGGAGGGGTCACGCAGGTTCTCGCCGGTGGCAAAGACGAGCAGGTAAGCATCTGGGGCAATGGTGGTCCCGGCCGGGAAGGACCAGCGATCGGGGGTAAGCTGGTCGTCGGTCAGGCTCCATCCGGCGAGGTCCACTGACGCGGGTCCGGGATTGTAGATCTCGATCCAGTCCGGGCTTTCACCATTTTCCACGGTCAGGGTCTCATCATTGCTTGCGAGAAATTCGTTGATGACCGGAGTGCCCTGCGCTTCCAGAAGGGCAGGGGTCAAGAGGAGGAAGATCCCGGCGAGTGCGGTGAGATTGACTGACTTTTTGGATTTGGTCAGGAATCGGGGAGGAAGGTATTTCATGAATTGTTGAGGGGCGCGGCAAATAGTCGGGGTGTCCCCGGCGCTTGTCCAAGCGTCTATTGAATCTTCGGGTTTACGGCAATTTTTAATTATCGAAGACTTGGTTAACCGAAGGGTTAACCGAATGAATTTTAGTCATAATTTAAACCACGTTGAGATTTGGGCAAAAAAAAGACCACCCGCAGATGGTCTTTGGAGAGGAGTGAGTGAATTTAACTCACTCGGTATCAGCCTCCATGGCGAGAACCTTGTCGTTGCTGGCTCCGGTTTTGATGATTTCACCGTTCACTTTGAGGTGAACGACGAGGCCAAGCAGCTTATCGCGATATTTGCTCTTAGCCCCTTTTGCCATGATTGGCTGCTTGTGAAATGTTCCCCACAGACCGTAGGGATCTTCAGTGCGACATCATCCGCCACCGCCACCGGTTGGCATGACAGGGTTATCGCTCCAGAGTTCCAGATTGGCACTCTTGGTTGTGACGGTCTCGGTGCCATTGGCCAAGACAAGATCGATCGAGCCTGAGCCGGTCACTTTTTCGATTTTGTTCTGATACTCACGACGATTGCGCTCAATGAAAAAGGTGTATTCGACCTCAACATCTTTGAGCATCTCATCTCGGCTGTTTTCAATGGTGATGATATAGTTGTGGTCGTATTTCTCGAAGTGCCACTGACCTTGCGCAGGCTTGTTCTTGCCCGTGCGCTTGCTGTAGTGCTTGGTTTCGACGCTGAGGCTTTTTTGAGCCTGAAGAATGGGAGCCTGTGTTTCGACGTGTTTTTGGTCTTCCTTCGAGAGGAGGGTGACCTGGAATTCCATGATCTTTCCACGAGGTAGGCGCATTTTTGCTTTCTTGGTTGCGGCATCGTAGCCGATCAACTCGCCTCGAAAGGTCTTCTGACCATCCTTACTGGTGTAGGTGCGCACTTCTCCAAACGCTGAGGTCAATGGGAGGCACGCGAGTAATAGTAATTTTCCTATTTTCATCGCTTTGGTTTCTTAATACCAAGAAAAGGGAGCGAAACAATCATTAAAAGATTAATTCAGAGAATGGCGAATTTGCTGCTTGGGGTCACGATCGCAATTTGATGTGAAGCTTTGACGTCGATTCTCATCAGAGATTTGCGACTGGTGCGACCATCCGATCAACCCTAAAAATGATCCATGTTTCGGGTGCGAAATCAGATCTTGATGGGCTCGTTGGGAGCGCTTGCGCTGGTTGTCGTGCTCCAACTTCATCCGGTAAACAGCACTTCACTGAAGCTGATCAATCTTGGCGGGATTCTCGCGATTTGGGTTGGCTTGACGATTTTCTTCTGGTCCCGCAAAAAGCTGCGAATCGCCTTCCTGATGATTCCGGTTTTGGTTGCGATCCCATTTGTCTTACCGGGAAGGACCATCGATCAGGAGAAATTGCGGCAGGACTATCTCAAACGATTGTCCGAATTTGAAGGGACGAAATACATTTGGGGAGGGGAGAACTCACTGGGGATTGATTGCTCTGGTTTGCCGAGGCGAGCGTATCGTGATGCACTTTTGCAGTATGGTTTTCGCTCGGCCAACGGTCGGGCTTTCCGGTCATGGCTTGAGCAGTGGTGGTATGATGCCAGCGCCCGGGCATTGGGAGAGGGGTATCGTGACAACACGGTCTCGCTTGAGGTGACCGGGACGATTCGGGAGATGGACTATGAGGGATTGGAACCGGGCGATCTTGCGGTCACGAGTGGCGGGGCTCATATTCTGGTCTACTTGGGAGAAGGTCAGTGGATCCAGGCGGATCCGGGATTGGGAAAGGTGGCGACACTTGATGGGAGAACGGCGCAAAACGTGTGGTTTGGAATTCCAGTCACGACACATCGCTGGATGGTTTTTTCCGAAGTTCGGTGAGCCTTCAGTTCAGATCGGTTTTCAACACCGTGAATGGAAGAGGGCCCAAAAAACCCCACGCACTGCGTGGGGTGCTCTTAGGATCTGGGAAGAGTTACTGCCGCTCTATTTCTGGAAGAGTGGATTCTCATCGTCGCCTTTCGAGAGGATGTAGGCGAGGAGGTCCAGGATGTCTTCGTCCTCCAAATTGTTGAGGAGATTTTCAGGCATCATCGAGGTCGGCGTTGGTCCGCTTGATTTGATGTCACCGGTTTTCACGTCGGTCATGGCACCTGGATTCATGAGATCGGTAATGATCTTATAGGAGTCTCCATTGAGGTTGGCGATGCGGCCTGCGACTTCCTTGCCATTCTTCAATTTGAAGGTGATTGAGCCGTATTGGTCGCTGATTTCCTTGCTGGGTTCGATGATGGATTCAAGGAGGTCGTGAGGGCTGAACTTCCCCGCTGCGCTGGTGAGGTCGGGGCCGATGCCGCCACCTTCTTGGTTGAAGCGATGACAGAAGTAGCAAGTCGTGGAAGCGAACATCTCGCGGCCGTTCTTAAAGCTGCGACCGCCTTCGAGGCCGGAGGCAAGAAGGGGCTTGAGATCCTCCATCGTCCAGTCTTTGACAAACTTAAACTGCCTGGAGCTCATGAAAGGAAGTTGGGGCGTTGGTTTGGCATTGATGACTTCGGCGAGCGCCTTCTTGCGGTCTGCGCTGAGGCGGGCCAGAGCATCTTTTTTGATGGACTCGATGAATCGGACCAGGCTTGGTCCTCCCTTGTATCCCGCGGCCTTGGCGAGCCACTGGAAGAACTTTATCTCGTGCTCGTCGGTCCAGCCTGTTTTGACGAGGCGGATGTTTTTAGCGATGGCAATCTGCTCTTCCTGCGTGGCAGCGGTATTGAGGAGCGTGATCGAGCGAGCGATCACACCGGGAGCCTCAAGGTATCCGAGGACGTTGGAGAGTTCGATGTTTTCGTCAGAAATACCGCTCGGGTAGTGGGGGCTGAGTTGCTTGACGACAGCGGCTTTCTGTTCGTCAGTCGGAGCGTCCAAACGAATAAAGGTGAGGCCGTAGGCGCGGAGGAGGTCAAACCGTCCTTGTTGGTCGAGTGTCTTGAAATCGATGGCGAGGAGCGCTTTGACGACATCGGGTTGGTGGTCCTTCTTGCCGGTCCGGGCGAGTGAGAGAAGTCCGCCAAGTTGAGCAAAGTCGTTCTCTTCCTTGAGCACTTTGCCAGCCCATTTTTTAACGGGGATTTTTTCGATGGCGGTGCGGGCTGCGAAACGAAGAGCGCGGTCGGAACTGCCGAGGTGCTTCCAGAATTTATCGACAACAGCAGGGTCGGTTTTCAGGTGGTAGGCTTCGATGGCGAGACGCTCGGCACGGGCTTTTGCGCCTTCAGTGCGAGGCTTGGCGGGAGCGGTGCTCTCCGCTCCGGTGTAGGTGACCCGGTAGAGACCCGCCTGGACACGACGACCACCGACGGCGAAATACATCGCGCCGTCTTTTTTACTGATGCAGAGATCCGTGAGAGGGAGTGGTTGGCCGGCGATGAATTCCTCGACTTCGCCGGTGTAAGTGGAGCCATTGGGCTTCAGGTGAACGGCGTAAAGTTTCCCGTAAGACCAGTCGCAGGCGAAAAAGGCCTTCTGGTATTTGGCGGGGAATTTGGCGCCGGTTCCGAAGGCGACGCCTGTGGGAGATCCAGGGCCGACATTGACGACAGCGCCGAAGCTGTCGCTGTAATATTCAGGCCACTTGGCGGAGCCGTTACGCCAGCCGTATTCGCCACCACTGATGACGTGGTTGATGCGGGTGGGGCGATACCAGGGAGCATTGATGTCCCACTCCATGTCGGCATCGTAGGTAAAGAGTTCACCTTCGAGGTTGAAGGCGATGTCGTATTCGTTCCGGAATCCGGTCGCGACGACTTCCCAGGATTTGCCCTCGGGGTCGGTCTTGCAAACCCAGCCACGAGGAGCGAGCGCGCCCTTCATGTGGCCACGGCCGTAAATGCGAGGCTGGAGGGTGTCTTCCCCCCAAACCGGAGAAACCCGGGTGGTGGTGTAATCAGGGATGGCGGTTTGGTTGCCGGAGCAGACGTAAAGGGATTTACCATCGGGTGAGAGGACGACGGCGTGTGGGCCGTGCTCGCCTCCGACTTCCTGGAATTTTTTGAGGAGTTCTATTTTGTCGAACTTATCGTCGCCATTGGTATCGCGGACCCGGTAAAGGCCGCGGCCGCCGTGGCTCTTGTCGTTCACGACCACGTAGAGGGAGTTGAAAGCGTAGCAGGTTCCCCACGCGTGACCGATGTCGAGATCGATCTTCTCAAGGTCTGAATCCTTCAGGGTCTGACCGATCGCTGGTCGGTTGAAGCGATAGAGCGATCCGTATTGATCGCCTGCGATGAGGCGGCCTTTATCGTCTTCGCAAAGAGTCACCCATGAACCGAAGTCTTTCTTGGGGACCGAGTAGAGGCGTTCGACTTTGAATCCTTCCTTGACCACGAGGCGGTCGGAAGGGGTGGCCTCGGAGACGAAGTCTTCAGCAAAGGCCGACTGAGTTGCCAAAATGGCACCAAGCGGGATGAGTTGTTTTAGAATGTTTTTCACGGTCGGGTGGGAAGCTATTACTCACGTGCCAATAGCGCCAATTCAAAATCCCACCAATCAAGAATGGTTTCTTAAGATGCGATGAAACGAATCTGATGATTGGGGTGGAAGACAATTTTTGGTTCCTATTTGTGGCCTTCGTCGGTCTTGTCCTTCTTGCATGAAGCAAGGTAGGCGACGAGATCCCGGGTTTCCTTTTTACTCAGGAGAGCGGTCATGGGGGGCATGGCGGAAACCGGTTTGCTTTTGGAGGCAATGTCGGATTTTTTGATCACTTTCGTGATTTCTCCAAACTTGATGACGGCGTTGCCATCTTTGTCATCGGGTAGAAAATTACCACCGATTTCAGTGCCGTCCTTCAGGGTGATGGTGCCGAGGCCGTAGCCGGGAGTCACTTCGGCGCCCGGATTGACGAGGGAACGGAGGAGGTAGGTTGTATCGTGCTGCTTTCCAATCGCTCCGAGTTCGGGGCCGACGTCTCCGCCGACGCCGTGCATGGTATGGCAGCGTTGGCACTGGGCGGCTCCGTGTTCGTAGAAGACTTTTTTACCGAGATTGACGTCACCTCCATCACGACAGAGGAGGTTCCATTCGGCATTGGGATCGTCGGCGGGAAGGGATTTCTGGAAGGCCTCGAGCGAGAGCTTGGCCGTTTCCGCTGCGGTGACGATATCGAGGGCGAGACCGGATGGTGCTTTCCGGGCGGTGAGCTGATCGAGGGCGGCCCGGATCATTTCTTTGGCCTTGGGCGTTTTGAGCTTGGTGAGAGTTTGCAGGGTGAGTTGCTTTTCTGTCAAGGTGGCCTCCTTGCTGGTGAGGAGGTTTCCAAGTTGCGCGGTGGCGCGTTCGGGGTCGATTTTGAAGAGGAGTTCCCGGGCTTTGCTGCGGACTTCCTCGCTCTTGTCGGTGAAAAGTTCTTCGAGTCTGAACGGCCAAAGAGCGTCTGCTTTTTTCAAGGGAGCGAGAAGGGAGAGCGCTTTGACGCGGGTGTCTTCCGCAAATTCTTCGCTTTTGAGATACCGCGTCAGTCTGAATTCCCCGAGGGGAAGTTGATCCTGTGCGGAAAGGGTGAGGGCGCGTGGCAGCAGTTTGGTGGAATTTTCGTCACGGCCATCGAGGAGCCCGCTCAAGCGTTCTATCACGGAGGGATCGAGTTTGATCCGGTTGTCGGGAAGCTTCCGGGCAAAGCCGGTCACGGGATCGGGGACGGGCGGGTTGTTCCACTCGAGGATGGCAATAAGAGCGTCCTTGCGAACGCGGAAATCCAGTGAGGGGTCGGAAGCGATTTTGGCGATGACAGCGAGATTTTCGTCTTGCCCGAGAACCCAGGCCGCAAAGATGGCGCGGCGTGCGGTCAGAGGGTGCCACTTGATGTCGGGCGTCACTCTGGAGGCGATGTTGTGGGCCAAGGTCGAAAGCTTGAAATAGGTTTCGCGGACGTCCATTTCATAAGCGGCGCGAATGGCTTCCTGACGGACATGGAGGTCGCTGTCGTTGAAGAAGGCCTGGAGTTCCGGCGACCGCTGGCGGCGAAGGGCAACGACGGCGGCCCGGCGGATCGCGATCGACTTGTGGTTGTAAAGGGTGCCGAGGTGGTCCGACTTTGTGCATTTAGCGAGAACCATGATGCCGGCGTGTCTGACTGCGACGTCCTTGTCGTTATTTTTTTCGAGGAGCGCAATCGCGGGTTGAACGGCGGATTCGTGGCCATGATTGGCGAGGGCGATGGCGGCCAGGGAAGCGACGCGAGGAGAGGCATCTTCAAGCATTGCAATGAGGGCCTTACGGAACGGAGCAAGGTGCTTGCCGTGGTTTCCGAGGGTGCGGGCGAGGTTGGCGCGGACTTCCATTTCCTTGTCGCCAATCAGGCTGGTGAGCGAGTTGAGCGCGGAGGGGTTCTTTTGTCCGAGTTGTCCGATTCCCCAGAGTCCGTGGATCCGGCGCATGAGAGGTTGGCCGGGCTTGATCGCTTTTTCGAAAAGCGGGAGTGAGGCGAGGTCACGCTCGGCGAGGGCGAATTGCGCGCGCTTGCGGACGCGCTGGTCGGGGTGGCCCAGGAGGTCGAAGAGTTTGTCTGATTCCATCTTCGGAAATCCTTTCGCAAAGAGTTCGCGAACTTCCTTGAGGGCAGGAGATCCAAGCTTGGAATTGTCGGCAAGAGTGTAGACGTTTCCTTTGCCGGACTTGGTCCAGCCACCGCCGTAGTCGGCGATGTAGAGCTTGCCGTCGTATCCCCAATCGAGGTCGGTGAGGGCGATGCCTTTTAAGAAGTTGGCTTGCTCGCCAAGTTTGAAATTAGCGCCGTCAGAATTGAGAGTGAAGCGCTCGATGAGGCAGCGGCCCGGTCCGGCAACGTAACTCGCGACAAAGAAGTTTTTGTCGAACTGGCCTGGAAGCCCGGTGATTCCGGGGTTGTAAGCGAGACCGCAGGGGCCGTTGGCGCTGTAGGCGATGGGGGGATTAATGTAGGCGGGTTGCCGGTCGTGGCGGGTATTCCAGAGGCCTTCGTTCATCCAGGAGTCGATCTGGTCCTCTTTTTTGGAAGGCTTTCCTCCCACGTGGTTAAAGACCGCGCCGCCGAAGGACACGATGGTTTGGTGGCCCATCTTCCAACCGGAATCGCCGTGCTCGAGGAGGTAGACGATGCGCTCGCGGTCGCCCTGGTCGTAGTCGTTATCGACGGTGAAAAGATTGCCGAATTCGTCGAAGACGATTTCCTTGGGATTGCGGAGGTTGACGTAGAATTCCTCGAATTCCGAGCCATCGGGATTGGCGCGGAAGACTCCGCCTGAATCGGGTCGTGAGAAGGTTTTGCCATCCTGCTCGACGTGATAGCCGCGGTCGCCGATGGACCAGTAGAGTTTGCCTTCCGGGCCCCAGGCGAAGCCGTTGAGGTCGTGACCGGAGAAGCTGACGCGCACCCCGAAGCCATTGACGAGGGTTTTGACTTCCTCGGCTTTGCCATCCCCATCGGTGTCTTTCAGCCCATAAATGCCGGGGATCATGGCAAAGTAAACGGTGCCGTCTTTCTCGATCAGCCCGCCGGAAGGGCCGGCAAGGGGATCATTGAAATCGCCACGATACACGGTGGTCTTATCCGAGACGCCATCGCCATCGGTGTCTTCGAGGAGCTTGATCACTTCGGAGTCTTTCGTGAATTCCTCCCACTTCAGGAAGTCCTTCTGCTTGCCGCTCCACTTCTTATGATAGGCGGTGCGGTCGTCGAGGGTCATCGAGGAGATGTCGCCGTTAACCCGGTCGCGAAGGTATTTGCCACCATGGCGGATGTCCTGAACCTGCACCCGCCAGCGATTGGTCTCGGCAATGTAGACCCGGTTCTGGCCGTCGATGCAGATCGCGGTGGCATTTTGGACCTGCTTCCCGTCGGCAAAGCGATTGAGGGTCAGGCCCTCGGGGATCGTGATTTTCTTGTCCAGCTTTGACGGGACGAGTTGGGCGTTGAGCGTGACAAGGGTCGAGAGCGAGAAGAAGAGTGTGCGGCGCATGACTTTTTGAGAAGGTAATCTACGCAGATCCCGAATTGGAAGTTTCAAAGGTGACATTGATTATTCCATTCATCATTCTTGAACCCACCACGATATGAAACCCCTTCTTGCTTGCCTTGCCATTCCTTTCCTAACCTCTTCCCTTTTCGGCCAAGAAGCTGCCGGGGAAAAAGCGTACCTTCTCGCCTCCGCAAATCCACCCCGTCCTGTAGGGCTGACCTTAAAAGGCACCAAGTCCAATGCCATGAAGGACTTTAAGATGAGCATCAAGGTTTTGGGGAAAGAGAGGAAGAGCACGATGAATCGCTCCGATAACGAAGAGGTGAAGCGCGAATATCTTGCTCAGAATAAAATACGTGTGTCTTTTCTGAAGAATCGTTCTTTCAAGAAAGACACCATGTCGGGTCCTCCGGAGGGCGAAGAGACCATCGGGGTGGAAGAAGGGAAAACGATCATTTTTGAGAAAAAAGAGGGCACCTGGACCGGAAAGCTGGAGAAAGGGAAGATCGATCCGAGCAATCAGGCGGCCTTCGATGAAGAAGTGAATGAAAGGATCGAAAGACTGAATAAATCGGTTGAGGGATCACTTGAGATGTTCGGAGCCAAGCCTCGTAAGATTGGTGAGCAATGGGAGGTGGATCCAAAAAATCTCCCTTGGATGAATAATATCAAAATTAAAGGCGGAAAAATGACGGTGAAGTTCGTGAAGGTGAAGAAATTTAACGGAGAAGACTGCGCTGTTTTAAAGGCTGATTTTGATCTCAATGGTGAAATGCTGGAGGACAACATGGAGGGGTTTCCCGTCAAATTAGAGGGCTCGGTTCGGAGCATCCGATCGATGAAATACTTCATGGACTACAAATCGACGGGAACGATGACGATGGCGCTCAAAGGAGAGATGACTCCTCAACCCGGAATGGTCGCGAGTATTTTAATGGAGGGGGAAATGGAGCTGGATTCCAAAAAGATCTTTATCGAACAGAAGGAGAGCTAAACTAATCATATAATTTCACAAAAAAGCCTCCGCAGCTCAAGGCGACGGGGGCTTTTTAATGAATCCTCTTTCCTATTGGCGGAGGTGTTGAGGCCTTTCGAGTCACGGGTTTGAGTAAGGACGGTTTCATCGGCAGTTTTCGCGGGATTGTCAGAGTCTTCCCGGTGCAGACCGACGGTGGTAGTCTTTAAACAAGCGTCAACTTTCGGATCCGAAAACTTGCCTTCCTCTCAGGAGAGGGCAGGTTTTCCGATCAATCTCTCATCCCTGATGAACAACTCCCTTTTAAAATTACTTTTAGTCGTATCCCTGATCTCAGGAGTTTCTCCGGTCATGGCCGGAAGCTACAGCCAAAATTTCACTGGCTTTTCGTCGGGAACAACCAATCTGGGCGACGGCTCCCAAATCAATAGTAATACCGGGACCACCCAGGTCCGTGGAACGGGCGATCCCTACCTTCGGATGACCGCCAGCGGCACAGGGGGAACCAGCTCATCGCTGAAGTTACCTGATCTTGATCCCGGGAAAGCGATTGACTCCTTTACGGTGAGTTTCGATCTGCTCATCGGTGGCGGTGGTTCGCTGGCCGATGGAGTCTCTTTGACCTTCGGAGAGATCGCTTCAGGAGACGGTGGGGGAGAGGCTGGTTTCGCCGTCGACGACGGTCTCGTGATCGCCTGGGATACTTATAACAATGGTGGTGATAATCCTTCCGTTGAGGCCTTTGCCGATGGCGTGAGTATCGACAACAATACCTACAATTACGGATCGACATCCAATGCCTGGATCCCGGTGATCCTAAACTGGGACAGCAGTGGTCTCGATATCACTTACAACGGAAACGTTTTGGCCAACAATTTAGCCACTCCCGGCTTCGTTCCAAAAGCAGGAGATCGCTTTGCCTTTTCAGCCCGCACCGGGGGAGCCACCCAAAACACCTACATCGACGACCTTTCCTTCGCGACGACCACAGCCACCCCCATTTCCACGGGTGGCCCGGTGATCAATGAGTTCGTCGCCGACAATGATGAATCGCTCGAAGACGAAGACCTCGACACTCCCGACTGGCTTGAAATCTACAATGGTCAAAGTGCCAGCCAAAACCTCGATGGCTACTACCTCACCAATGATATCGCGCAAAAGACGATGTGGAGAATTCCGGCTGTTTCGATGGAAGCCTATGGATATCTCACGATCTTCGCCTCCGGAAAAGACAGGTCGGCCATCAACTCGCCACTTCACACCAACTTTTCTCTTTCCAAGGTCGGGGGATACCTCGCACTCGTCGCGCCGGATGGCGTCACTGTGGTGACTGAATTTAGCTACTCCGGGCAAGCAGAAGATGTCGCCTTTGGGGCACTCGGACAGACACGAACCCTTGGTTTTTTGGAAACTCCCACTCCGAATCAAATCAACTCCGGAGTTCAGGCAGCCGGTCCTCCAGCGGAAGATGTTCAATTTGATCAAACAGGAGGCGTTTTCTCGACGTCGACAACGCTGTCTATTCTCCCAACAACATCGCCTGCCGCCCTTGTCCGTTATACGACCAACGGCACCATCCCTACCGCAAGTTCGGCTGTCTACTCCTCGGCTTTCAATATCAGCAATACCACCACGGTTCGCGCCCGGGTATTTGAAGCCGGCCGACTCCCCGGGGAAATCAAAAGCCGCACTCTGATCGAACTGAATTCGAACGTGCAGAATTTCACCTCAAACCTGCCCATTATTATCGTAGACTCGGCGGGCGTTAACATCGATCTCGCAAACAATCCCGGAGCCCCAAGACCCTTTCGTCCTGTTTATACGGTGGTGATTGATCGGGATCCGGTGGATGGATTGGCTCGGATCAATGCTCTCCCGGACTTCACCGGACGGGGTGGCATGCATGTCCGGGGACAATCATCCTCGGGCTTTCCCAAGAAGCAATACGCCTGGGAAACCTGGACCAATGAAGACGCAGACAAGGATGTTTCCATTCTGGGGATGCCCAGCGAGTCCGATTGGATTCTCTACGCTCCCTATTCGGACAAAACCCTCATGCGCAATGCCCTCGTTTACGAGAGTGCCCGGGAGCTTCGAGGAAACTTCGGCGGCGTGCGCACCCGCTACGTGGAAGTGTTCTTCAATTCAAACGGGGGCACCGTCTCGCTGAACGACTACCGCGGCGTCTATGTCATGATGGAGAAGATCAAGCGGGATAAGGAACGGGTTGATGTCGAAAAGCTGAGCGACCTTGTCACCGATCCCGCCCTCATCACCGGTGGCTACATTTTCAAAAAGGACAAGGGGCCCTACAGCAGCCCATGGAACACCGCGATCGAGAACATCCCTCTCGATATGCACTATCCGGAAAAACCAAATGCGGCCCAATTCAGTTACCTGAGAGGATACGTCAATGACATGGAGGCGGCCTTGCACGGCTCAGCCTTCGCTGATCCAGCATCGGGATATCGGGGGTTCATTGAGGCGGATACCTTTATCGATGCCCACCTCTTCACCGAAACCTTCAAGGATATCGATGGCTACCGGATCAGTACCTACTATTCGAAATCCCGTGGAGGAAAAATCCGGGCTCTTCCGGTTTGGGATTTTAATCTCGGGCTCGGAAATGCCGACTACCTCGAGGGAGAAAATCCGACCGGCTGGTATTACCCGCTGATCAATTCACCCAACTACTACTGGTATCAACGCTTGTTCCAGGACACGGAATTCGACTTGGAATACTGGGATCGTTTTTGGGAGCTTCGACGCAGCCTCCTCGCCACCCCGAACATGATGGCTGCAATTGACCGGCATGATGCCGAACTTGATGGGGACAAGGGAACCCCGAATGCCGTCACCCGCAACTTTGACGAATGGAATATTCTCGGAAGCTACGTCTGGCCAAATGCTTCCGGTTCCGGCTCCCGGACCACCCATCAATCGGAAGTTGATTGGATGAAAAACTGGCTCACCCAAAGGTTGGCTTGGATGGAAACCCAATCACGGGGAACCAGCGGTTTGGCAAGCCCTCCTGTTTTTAATCGATATGGAGGGGATGTGAATGCCGGCTTTGATCTTACCATGGCCGAACCAAACAGCTGGGGAGGTGCCCAAATCTACTACACCCTTGATGGGAGCGATCCAAGGTTGGGTCCGGGCCCTTCTGTCACCTTGATCGGCGAGAATGCCTCCTGCGAAGCTCTTATTCCATCCATAAGCAATGGTGGCAGTACCCTTACGGTCGCCCAATGGTCCAATCCGACCGATCCCCCGAACGTCGCCAACTGGACATCAGGAACCCAGGGAGTCGGTTATGAACGCAGCTCAAACAATCTCTACGATCCTTACTTCAATTTGGATGTTGAAGCAGAGATGGCCTCTATCAATGCCTCCTGCTACATCCGTATTCCTTTCACGATCGCTTCTCAGGCTGATCTCGACGCTCTGGAACAGCTCACTCTTAAAATGCGCTACGATGATAGCTTTGTGGCCTACCTCAACGGAGTCGAAGTTGTTCGCGAAGCAAACGCCCCGGCCAACCTGAGCTACACCTCGGGTGCCGATGGCACCCACGACGACAATTTCGCGATCAATTACATCAACTTCCCGGTAAGCGGAGGAACGAACCCCCTTCAAGTCGGGCAAAACATGCTGGCGATTCATGGACTCAACCGTGGTCAGGGAAGCAGCGACGCCTTGTGGGCCTGCATTCTTGAAGCCAGTCAGGGTGCCACCAACACCATTTCCCCATCTGCTCAAATTTACTCATCCAACATCGACCTTGAAACCTCGGTCGATGTCCGCGCCCGGGTCTACGATGGCTCAAAGTGGAGTCCGCTGAGCCAGGCCAACTTTGTCGTCAATACCGTGCCCGCGAGCATCGATAATCTCGTCATCTCCGAAATTCACTATCGCCCGGCCGACCCCACTCCCGGAGAGCAGGCGGAAGGTTTTCTCACCCGGGGAGATTTTGAATACATCGAACTCCTGAACATCGATCCCGTGAACACGATCTCTCTGGAAGGAATCGGATTCTCAGATGGCATCACCTTCGCCGGTTTCGATAGCAGCCTACCCGTCAACGCCCGCGTTCTATCTCCGGGGCAACGAGTGGTCCTGGTGAAGAATCAGGCCGCGTTCGAATACCGTCATGACAGCACAACAATCGCCGGCCAATATAGTGGCTCCTTGAGAAACGAAGGTGAGCAAATCGTCCTGATGGATTCCGGAGGGATGGTGATTCGCGACTTTGTCTATGGCGTCATCTTCCCCTGGCCCGAAGCCGCCGGAGATGGCTCCGGATTTTCACTCGTCCTCAATGACCCGCTCTCAAATCCCAACCATGCAGAACCCCTGAGCTGGCGATCCAGCGTGGATGTCAACGGCTCTCCGGGCAGCGACGACTCCCGGCTCTTCACCGGTGATCCCGAGGCCGATCAGGATGGTGATGGATACATTGCTTTCCTTGAATACGCGATGGCTACGAGCGACGACAGCAATACCTCAATCCCTGCTCTGCAACTCGCAAATGAGGCCATGGCAGGAGGGGGTAGCGAACACCTAACGATCGAATTCCACGCCAATCTGGCGGCAGTTGGAATTTCCTACATCCTTCAAGGCAGTGATGATCTTGCGGACTGGGATGAGGCTGCGAACCTTGTCCACCTGTCGACTACGAACAATGGAGACGGCTCCGCTACCCTTAAGTATCAATCGACATCCCCTGCGTCCGAGCTTCCGGGAACCCGTTTTTACCGCATTCAAGTATCGGGTCAGCCTTGAAATACCCCCTTCCGACCATCGCGATCACATTGATTGGTGGAGTTTCTTCAAGTCACCCCGTTTTTTAATGCAGCCTTCTGGGTTATTGCTGGAGAGTCGCGATGACGCCATTGAGGTGGGTTGGCGACATGCCCATGCGATGGGCGATCCGCTGGATCATTTCCAGCTCGGAGGGATCGACGTTGCCATCGGCGGCGGCGATGAGATATGCGGAGCGGATGGCGGTTTCCTTTCCGGTATCGTTCAACTGGCCGCTCAATTGGTCGATCAGACCGTAGAGGGTGTTGGCGCTTTGTGAGATGGCGGTGATTCTGTCTCTTATACACATCTCCGAGCCCACGAGACCGAGGCTGATCTC
>CAJXVQ010000088.1 GCA_913060685.1 uncultured Verrucomicrobiales bacterium | reverse complement strand
GAGATCAGCCTCGGTCTCGTGGGCTCGGAGATGTGTATAAGAGACAGCTTGTATGAGTAGTAGCCGGCGGCGTATCCGACAGGTGAGGAGAAGAGGTGGTTGAAACGACGGCTCATGGAAGGGCCATCGGTGGCAAGCTTCGCCTTGTAGTCAGACAAAATCTCACGATCCAGTTCATCCAGGTCGCGACCCTGGTATTTCTCGGAGTTCACATGCAATTCGAGGTCAAGTTTCCCAAGTGCGAGTTGGCGCATGAAGGTCGAGGCCGACATGTAGTTACGGGCCGCGATCATCTTATCGAAGAGTTCATCCGGAATCGTTTCTCCGGTCTCGTAGTGCTTCGCGAAGAAATCGAGCGACTCACGATCCCAGCAGAAGTTCTCCATGATCTGGGAGGGGAGTTCGACAAAATCCCAGGGAACGTTGACTCCGGCGAGCGACTTCACTTCGACGTCCGAGAGGAGGTGGTGAAGAAGATGTCCAAACTCGTGGAAGACGGTTTCAACTTCGTTGTGCGTCAGGAGCGCGGGCTTGTCGCCGGTGGGCTTGCTCATGTTTCCACAAATGAGCCCGAGGTGAGGAGTGCGCGGATTTGGGAGGCCGGTCTCGAGGTAGTTCATCCAGGCTCCGCTGCGCTTTGATTCGCGCGGGTGCCAGTCGGCGTAGAAGGAACCAAGGTGATCGCCGGATGCAGTGTCGTGGATTTCGTAGAACTTCACTTCAGGATGCCAGGCTTCGGCTTCGACCGAGGTAATTTGAATTCCAAAGAGCTTCGAGGTGAGCGAGAAAAGTCCGCCCATCACCTGGTCCACCGGGAAGTACGGTCGGAGGGCTTCGTCATCGAAGCTGTAAAGTTCCTTGCGACGCTTCTCCGACCAGAAAGCCACCTCCCAAGGCTCGAGTGGGGCTGGCTCACCTCCGGTTTTCTCTGCTTTGTAAGCCTGGAGTTCCTTGTTCTCTTCTTGAAAGCGATCGCTGATTTTGGCGTGGAGATCTTCCGTGAAATCGAGGGCTCCTTTGCCAGTCTGGGCCATCCTGCGGTCGAGGACGTGATCGGCAAAGTTCTTGAAGCCAAGGAGTTCAGCTTTCTCCTTCCGGAGTTTCAGAATGGTCCAGATGTGGTCGGAGTTGTCGTGGTCGCCGCCATTTCCGACGGTGCATCCGCCTTCCCAGATCTTTTTACGCAAGGAGTCACTTTCGGCATACTGCATGACGGGATACATGGAGGGGAACTGCTGGGTGAAGCGCCATTGGCCCTCTTTTCCTTTTGACTTGGCGTCTTCAGCCGCGGTCGCTTTGGCGGAGTCGGGCAGACCTGCAAGCTCACCTTCGTCCTCGACAAAGAGCTCCCACTGATTGGTGGAATCGAGAACGTTTTCGCCAAACTTCTGGGTGACCGTCGCCAGTTCGCTGTTGATTTCGAACATGCGCTTCTTGGCCTCGGGAGCGAGGTCGGCTCCGGCTCCTTTGAAGTCATCGCATGTTTCTTGCACGAAGCGTTGTTTGATTTCGCTGAGCTGTGAAACGGCATCGGACTCGGCATAGGATTTCAACACCCGCCAAAGGTCATCATTGAGTGAGATCGAGGAAGAGAACTCCGAGACGATGGGGAGCATTTCATTGAGAGCTTCGCGGAGGGCGTCCGAGTTTGCGACAGAGTCGAGGTGATTGACGCGGCCCCAGGCTCGGTCGAGATCTTGGGTGCCTGACTCGAGCGCGCCGAAGGTGTTTTCGAAAGTCGCCTCATCAGGAGTGACGGTCTTGATGGCCTCGATGTTGGCCTTGCCAGCTTCGATGGACTTGGTGACGTCGGTCGAGATGTGGTCGGGCGTCAGAGTGGACCACTTGATCTGGAACTGGTCGTCGAGGAAGGGATTTGATTCGCTCATGGCGGTGTTCTGCCAGATTCGCCTGCGATTTACAACAGCCGCTTACGGACGGAGGCCGTTGGCCAAGCGGACTCAGCGTGATCGCTCCGAAATGGCGAGACCGGCGAGGTGTCCGGTGGTCCAGGCGGATTGGAAGTTAAAGCCGCCGGTGATGCCATCGACATTGAGGACCTCGCCGGCGAAGTAGAGGCCGGGGACGGACTTGCTTTCCATCGTTTTGAGCTGGATGTCATCGAGCGAGACGCCACCGCAGGTTACGAATTCGTCTTTGTTAAGGCTTTTGCCGGTGACTTGAAATTTGGCGCACACCAGTTCCTGGATGAGGCGGTCGGATTGGGCGCGGGTGAGATTGGCCCACGTGGTATTGTCTTCGACTCCGGCAGTGAAGCACATGTTTTGCCAAAGGCGGCGGGTGACGCCCTCAACGAGGCTGCGTTTCATCACTTTCCAAATCCCATGGTCTCTGCGGACTGTGGCAAATTGATCGGCCAGGGACTCGGTCGATTCGCCTGAGGTCCAGTTGACTTCGAGAGTGAATTTGTAATCGATTTCGGCGAGATCGCGTGCTCCCCAGGCGGAGGCTTTGAGCGCGGCGGGGCCGCTGAGACCCCAATGGGTGATGAGGAGGGGACCGTTGGTTTCGATTCGTCCGGTCTTGAGGGTGGCATTGGGAACGGAGACGCCCATGAGATCGTGGAGGCGGGGGTCGTCGATCTTGAAGGTGAAGAGCGAGGGGACGGGTTCGCTGAGTTGATGCCCGAGGTTTTCGGCTGGAAGACGGGCGCTTTTGCTACGGATGCCTCCGGTGGCGATGAGGAGAGATTTGCTTTGGTAAAGTTCGCCGTTCGTCGTTTCGATTTCAAAGCCCTCGTCGATCTGGCGCACGTGTGCCGCGCCGCAGTGAGTTCGCCAAGTCGTTCCCGTGTCACGAGCGGCGTTGGTCAGGCAATCAATGATCGTTTTTGAGCTGTCGGTGACGGGGAACATGCGGCCATCGGACTCGACCTTGAGCTCCACGCCATGTTCCTCGAACCACGTGATGGTATCAGCCGGTTGGAAACGGTGGAAAGGGCCCAAGAGATTTTTCATGCCACGTGGGTAGGATTGCACGAGTTCGCGCGGGTCGTAGCAATCGTGGGTGACGTTGCAACGCCCGCCACCGGAGATGCGGACCTTGGTGAGAACCTCGGGGCCGCTCTCAAGAATAAGGATGTTCCCGACACCCGCTTCCCCGGCCGTGATCGCCCCAAAGAACCCGGCTGCTCCTCCTCCGATGACAATGAGATCGTGGTTTTTGTGCTTCGGCGTCATCGGGTGTGAGCAAATCGCAAATTTCGCGGAGTGCAATTCTTGATTCAGGCCTTAAAAGGGAGAAATGAAAGGCGAGATCTTCCTCGAGATGCGTGGGATTAAGAAAAGCTTCGGCGACCAGGTGGTGCTTCGTGGCGTGGATCTTGATGTGCGGCGTGGAGAAATCCTGGTCCTTCTGGGAGGGTCCGGCGGGGGGAAAACGGTCCTGATGAAGCACATGGTAGGGCTTCTTCAGCCGGATGAGGGGACGGTGACCTTGGAAGGGAAGCTCATTTCGAACTTGTCCGAGCGAGAGCTGAGTTGGGCCCGGCGTAAGATCAGCATGATGTTTCAGAGTGGTGCCCTTTTTGACTCGCTGACAGTTGCGGGGAATGTCTCCTTTCCGATGCACGAGGCTGGGATCACGGATCGTGATGTCATCGAGAAACGGGTGAAGGAAGTTCTCGAGATGGTGCGACTCCCGGGCCAGGAGGATAAGATGCCTTCTGACCTGTCGGGTGGGATGCGTAAACGGGTGGCATTGGCGCGTGCTGTGGTCGGGAATCCTTGCTGTGTGCTGTATGATGAACCGCATGCGGGTCTTGATCCGGTCACCGGAGATTCCATCGACCATTTGATCAGGGACCTTGCTCACGATCACGGGATTACCAATGTGGTCATCACTCACGAAATCCGCAGTGCCTTCCGGATCGCCGACCGGGTGGTGTTTATGAAGGATGGGGTGGTCTATTGGGAGGGGACTCCTAATGAATTGAAGGCCAGCAAGGATCCGGTTTTGGTGAATTTCATCGAGGGACGTGCTCAAGATTCGGATTTGTGATTTGAGGTTGTCGCGGTCATAGTATCGTCATGGCGACTAATTCGAAAAAGACCGAAACACTGGTTGGGCTCTTTCTTTTCCTCGGACTGGCGATGCTGGGGACGATCGTTCTGCTCTTTGGCAATATTGGAGATCTTTTTAAGAAGCGCTACGAGATCAAAGTGAACTTCGTAGAGGCTCCCGGGATTATCAAGGGGAGCACGGTGCGTCTCCGGGGAGCCAAGATCGGGCAGGTGGCGGCGAAGCCGATCCTCATCGGTGGGTCCCGCATTCAGGTGGTTCTTGAAATTGATGAGAGTTTTCGGATTGAGGAGGGTTCGAAATTCCAGATTAGCCAGGCCAGTCTTTTGGGTGATAAGGAGATTTTGATCACTGCTCCCATCGCGGGGTCACAAGAGTTTATTGAACCCGGCTCCGAGGTGATGGGGTCGCTCCCGGGTGGTCTTGATCTGCTTCAGAGTGAGGCCGAGGGGATCGCGGAGAATACCCGGCAAGTGATCGTTCAGGCTCAGAATGCTCTCGTCAAGATTGAGGATTCGGTTGATGAAATTAAGAAGGTGGCGAGGCAAATTTCCGAGACGATGGACAAGGTGAATGACCAAATCCTCTCCGGGGAGAATCTTGAAAACTTTGGTGGGTCGCTCGCTAATCTTGAGCAAGCCTCGGCGTCATTTGTGAAACTGGGCGAGAAGCTGGAGCCCATGGTGGACGATGTCAGTATTACCATCAACGAGGTGCGGCAGACGAACCAGTCTGTCAAAGCCGCGATAGAGAGTGTGGGGCCGGCGTTGGATGATGTTCCCAGGGTTTTGAGTTCCATCGAGCGGACTGCCAATACCGCGGCTGCGGCGCTTGAAAAAGTGGATGATGAAAATGGGGCGCTTGGAGCACTGGTTTCAGATAAGGAGTTGAAGACTGATATGAAGGACTTTGTTCGCAATCTCAAAGAGCGCGGCATCCTGCGTTACAAGGACGAAGAAGAAAAAGAGGAAGATCCACGCGATCGTTTTCGTGGACGGCGGAGGTAGGATTCCCTGCTCGCCATCAGGGCGCAATTTCCCCAAAGTTCACGCATGCGTGTTTGTTTATTGTTTTCGCTCCTGATCCTCGCCGTCACTCCGGTATCAGCTCGTGAGATTGGTGTTGGCGTAATTCCCCCTGACAATGTTGTTCCCGGAGAGGGGCCGATCCGTCGATACGATTGGTTTTCCAAGCTGTGGAAAAATAAGCGAACGGCCTGGGAGAAGGAGGTCGAGGCAAAGCAGGGTGCGCTTGTTTTTCTGGGCGACTCGATTATCCAAAGCTGGGGAGATGATTTGAAGGGTAGCTTTGGCAAGACGAAGATCGCGAATCGAGGTATCAGTGGCGACACGACGCGGGGGATACTTTACCGGATGCCGGAGGACGTGCTCGCCCTTAAGCCATCGGGCGTGGTGCTTCTCATGGGGACGAATGATCTCGAGGAAGGCGCGACTCCCGAGGTCATCGCCGGAAATTTGAAGCTCATCATCGAGGGGCTCAAGGCTTCCAACAAGGAGATGCCCATCATTCTCTGCAACGTCTTCCCCAGTCATGAAAAGATGAGACGCCCGGCGGAGAAGATTAAGAAGATCAACTCGCTCTACGCCGCCGCCGTGAAAGGTGATCCCCAGGTGATCCAGATCAATACCTGGGCGATGTTTGCCGATGGCGAGGGAAATGCCCGTAAGGCGGAATTCCACGACCTTCTCCACCCAAATGCCGCCGGCTATAAGATGTGGGCTGATACCCTGCGTCCGGTTTTGGAAACGCATTCGCTCGTTGAAGTTCCTGTCGATGACTTCAAGCCCGAGCCAGGATTTGAAATGCTCTTTAATGGCAAGGACCTCACGGGATGGGGATATCGGAAGAAGAAGACTTTGGAGAAAACCGAGAACTTCGATGGAAAGGTCATCAGTAGCGAGAACCGCTACCTGGCAAAACATGGCCGCCTCATCGTGACCACTCCTCCGCAAGGCCGGGCCTTTCACCAGCTTTGGACACACCAAGAATTTGGCGGTGACTTCACTCTCAAGCTCGAGTTTCGAGCCAATGCCGACGCCGATAGCGGAGTCTTTATCAGAAGGCCCCAGCTCCAATGCCGCGATTATTTGGTCGCTGGTCCATACAAGGAGTTGAAGAACTATAAGGCAGGAGATTGGAACGAGATGGTCGTTGACGTGAAAGGTCAAACCGCTCGCTGCACTTGCAACGGGGAGGTCCTCGAAGAAGCGATGAAGGTTCCTGCGAGCGGCCCGATCGGCCTCGAAGGAGATCGTGGGCAGATGGAATACCGACGGATTCGGATCAAGCGGAAGTAGCGGCAACCTATCGCCGGTGAACAGAAGAGTGGTCGAGCGAATTTTCAGGTCACACACTCGAAGCATAAAAGTAACATGAATCCAATCCGCTCTGCTGTTCCCAATCTCATCGTTTGGGCGCATCTCACTCTCGCAATTACCTCCCAAGTCTCTGCTGGGGAATCGAATCGTCCGGCCAAGCCAAACATCGTCCTTCTCCTCACCGACGATCTCGGCTGGCAGGATGTCAAATGCTACGACATTGACGAACCTTCACCCTACGAAACTCCGAATCTTGATGCGCTCGCCAAGAAGGGGGTCATGTTTTGGCAGGCCTACTCACCGGCTCCGACTTGTGCGCCTTCGCGCTGCGCCATTGTGAGTGGAAATCACCCGGCGCGGGCTCAGAAGACACATGTCGTTGGAGGCGCGCCTCCCTATCCGGGGCATCGAAATTCCCGCATGATGGATCCTTGGTATAGCGGAAGGATTCCAGCTGATGAAGTTACGATCACGCGTGCACTCAAAAAGAACGGATACACCACCGGCCACTCCGGGAAATGGCACATGGCGATTGATCATCATGCCTTCCCTCAGCCTGGAGACATGGGGTTCGACTACTCGGAAAGCAGCCGGGGATCGAGAAGTGGAATGAAGAATCGCCTCGCTGATTTTGCCACGGAGGCCAAGAATGATCCCTTCCGCCTTGATGAGAATGGCTACCCTTTCCACCAGACCAATGAGGATGCCCTGACCTTCTTGAAATCTTATAAGGGCGATCCTTTCTTTCTCTTCTATGCGACTTGGTTGGTTCATGCGCCCATCCACACCCGGTCACAAGCACACCTGGAAAAGTATGCCAAACGGATGGGCATCGATCCTGCGAAAACGCCAACCCGGGAAACTCCGGGCCAGAAAAATCCCTTCTTTGGGGCAATGGTCGAGGAACTCGACTACTATCTGGGAACCGTCATCACGTATCTCGAGAATACCGAAGACCCGCGTTGGCCCGGCCACAAACTCAGTGAGAATACCTACCTTATTTTCACCTCTGACAATGGCGGGATGGAAGGTGGTCCCAAGGAGCGCTACACTGATAACAATCCTCTCGATCGTGGGAAGATCTCAGCAAAAGAAGGCGGCACCCGCGTCCCCCTCATCATCACTGGTCCTGGGATTCCTGCCGGCGTTCAGACCGATGTCATGGTCAATGGTCTCGACTTCTATCCTACCATTTTGGCAATGACGGAGACACCACGTCCGGAGAAGAAGAGTCTCGATGGACTGAACCTTCTTCCTCTGCTCAAAGGAAATCCGCGTGATCCGGACTTGGTGAAGAATACCGATGGTTCCACTCGAGATACCATGATGTGGCATTTTCCCCATGGTGCTGCTTTGGAAAGTACCCTTCGCGTGGGCGACTACAAACTCATTCGAAACTACGACCACCTCCTCAATTCCCGATCTCCAGAACTCGAACTTTTCCGTCTCTACGAAACCACCGGCGACGGGCAAAAGCGGGTTGATATTGAGGAGGCAAAAAACCTGGCGAAGGCGATGCCTGAGAAGACCCGGGAGTTGAACCTTCGTCTTACCGGGATCTTGAACGAGATGGATGCCAGCTATCCTTCCTACAACCCCGGCACGGCAGCACCTTTGCCGAATAAAGAAAAAACACCTGTTGTTCTCTCCCATCAAAAGTCCGGGCAGGTCGTGCTTTTCAGCTATCAGGAGAAGGGCGCCAAGGTCTCACACGCGGATTTAATTTTCACCCTCAATGGCGGAGATCGTTATGAAGAATGGTTTCGCAAACCCGCGAGTTTGCAGGAGGGGCAAAAAGTATCGGCTGATCTCCCCGAAGGAACGACTCATTACTATCTCAATCTTGTCGACGAGAACAAGTTCCTGCGCAGCTATCCCGAAGTCAAACGAGGGGAAGCAAAGGGCCCATACTCGGAGTCAGCCTTGGCTGTCGATTCGGCCAAATCAGTTCAATCTCAAAAAAAGAAGAGAGCAAAGGGCGATCGTAACGTTCCCTTCAATCGATGGGATACTAATAAGGATGACGTGCTATCCCTTGAAGAATATCTCAAGGGGCAGAAGGGCCCCGACCTCGAAGCTCGATACAAGCGATTCGATAGGAACAAAGATGGCAAAGTCACCCGCCATGAATACGTCGTCCTTTCGGCGCGGTAGCAAGATCACCGGGCAGTTGGACGCGGCGCGCGGGCTGTCTTGATTGCCTTCAAGCGCGGCAGCATTGATTTGACACGATCGGGATGAGCTTGAATCACCTTGGTCGCTCCATTACATCCCATATCGAAGCCACCGAGTTCTGAGTCAGGATGAAAGTGACATTGGTTGGCCGTTCTTCATTTCTTCGCTCCCTTGGGCTTGGTTGTTCGCTTCAATCCCACAAACATCGGCTTTTCAGGGCGCTTCTCGAGAGGGTCGAAAAATCGCATGTTCTTTCCGACTCGATCGTGGTCTCCGATGTCAGCCCGTATTTCTTCGGCCAGAGAGAGGAGTTTCTTAACCACTTCAGGATGTTCCGCGGCAAGGCTTCGGGACTCGCCCGGGTCGGCCTCAAGGTCGACGAGGAAAGGCATTTGAAATCCCCCCCGATCTTTCAGGGCAATGTGGCCATTTCGTGCAAACTTTCCGAGCCACTCTGGTTCCGCGGGTCGCGGAAGATGCAACTTCCACTTTCCCTGGCGCACTGCTTGCAAGGAGTTGATAAAGTAGTAGGCAAACGATCGATCCTCGTCGGCCTCCTCAAATTTACCGGCGAACAGGGGCGCGATATCCACACCGTCGAGCACCCGGTCTGTCGGAACGTCGGCCCCCGCGATTCCGGCAAAGGTGGGCAAGAGATCAATCGTGGCTGCGATCTTGTCGCATTCCGTCCCGGCCGGAACACGACCCGGCGCCCACAGGATCGTAGGGACACGCACCCCGCCTTCCCAAGTCGATACCTTCCCGCTGCGGAGCACTCCCGCCGAGCCGCCATGATCGCGGCGGAGCTTTCCATCCTGCTTGTTCTTATTCTTGATCAACCACGGACCGTTATCACTGGTGAACAGGAAGTAGGTATTCCCGACCAGATTGAGTTCCTTTAGCTTGTCGATGATCCGACCACAGCTGAAATCGATTTCCTCCACCGCGTCGCCATAAAGTCCGCGAGGCGATTTCCCCTTGAATTCCGGCGAGGCATCCAAGCGTGTGTGGACCATGGTGTAGGGCACATAGGCAAAGAAGGGCTCCTTCTTGTGTTTCTCGATAAAGCCAAGCACCTCATCGGTGTAACGCTTGGTCAGAAGCCCCATGTCCGCTTTCTTCTCAATCCTTTCCGCATTGCGATAGAGATCAACGTAGCCATCATTGCTCGTGGGAGTGCCGAAGAAATAGTCAAAGCCCTGATGATTGGGCATCAGCTTTGGATCAAAGTTTGTTTGAGAATGCCGCGCCAAATCCCACTTTCCGAAGCAACCGTTCGCGTAGCCCTTTTGCTTCAAGACCTCGGCGATCGTAATCTCTTTCGTGTGAAGAACCGGGTGGACCTCTTTCACATTTCCTTTCTCCGCCAGCCGGAGTGGATGGCAACCGGTCATCAGCGCGGCACGGGAGGGCCCGCAAATATGTTGGGCGTAGAAGTGATTGAATCGCATTCCTTCACCGGCAAGTGCGTCGAGACGAGGCGTGCGAATGTCGGGCGAGCCAAAGCAACCGAGATCGGCATACCCCAGGTCATCGACAAAGATCAGCACGAAGTTTGGTGGACGCTCCGCAGCGAGGCCGGGCGATGCGGTGGCGATGATCACCAGAAATTTCCTAAGGATGCGAGAGAAGCGTTTCATGATTTGGATCGATTTCCTATTTGAACAGAAAGTAATGTGACAGGAGTTAACGGCTATATCCCAGAAAAATATGGGCCAGCCGAACCGTCTTATTGACGACAGTTTTCAAACCGACACTATTGGAAATATGAAACGAAACACCTTACTGATGATCATTTTGGCAGGTCTTGCGAGCCTCCTGATCTACGCCGGTCCGAGTAAAAGCAGTGTCGCAAAGCCAAACCCTCTCATGCCCAAAGCCGAGGTTCAGTTGCACACCGGTGACTGGAAAGGAGCCAAACTCAGCCGTGATGTTAACGTTCTCTGGCTCTTTGGACCCGAAGATCACAGGGGCGGCGAGCACGATTACATCCGCATCAAAGAACTCTTCGTTCCTTTGCTGAAAGAGATTCCCCGTGTCAGTGTCGACGAGGCCTTCCAATTTCCGAGTCAAAAGCAGTTCGATCAAGCCGATCTCCTGATTCAGTATCTTCATCTCCCCGACCTGACGCCCGAGCAGTTTACGATGTATCAGGCTTTCGTGGACGGCGGCGGTGCCGTGGTTTCGCTTCACGAATCCTGTATCGTTCGGCCGCTCGATCAGGCGAAGAAGCTTGCGGGTTGCATTGGCTGTTCATGGAAGGGTAACAAGGATTCGAAGTGGAGTAAGTTCGGACACGAGCACAAAATCTTTCTGGATACCTCGCACCCGGCCTTCGAGGGGTTGCCGTCAACTTTGAAGCTTAACGACGAGTCCTATTGGGATCTTCTGTCCCGCGACAATGTTCAGGTTATCGGCGCCATCGCACCCGCTACCGCACGGGAGCACAAATCATTCAAAGAGGCGCTCGTAGGTGATGGTGTCCGCAGTCAGGCTTTCTGGACCTACACGTCCGGCAAGGGTCGGGTCTTCGGCACCACCACCGGCCACTTCACCTATACCTTCCACGACCCCATGTATCGTCTGCTCCTCATGCGTGGAGTTGCGTGGGCGCTGAACGAAAAGCCCGCGCCTTTCATGCCCATTGTCTTTGCTGGGATCACCGACGAGAAGGACATGGTTGGCACCACCGACACGATGTTTGACTACCAAAATCGGAAACGCTGAAAGCACCGGAAACGCTTCGAGCGAGAAATTCTGCTGTTGCCATTGTTCCAAGACGATGCTCCTGGCTTTTCGAAATAGGAATCCATGAGAACCCAGCCTATGGCTACCAGATGGTGCGCCACAAGGGACAAGAATGAGGGCTTCGTGGCTTTTTATGAATTCACTGTGAAAAGGTGACGTATAGATACCTCCAACAGGCCTGACCTTTGTAAAATGCCTACAGAATTTCTGAAGCCTATTGGCGAATCATAAGCCACGACCAATGACGATGAAACGAATCTTACCTGCGCTGCTGGGTTTCCTTTGTGCCCTTGAGGCGCTGTGCGAGGAAGCCGCCACTCGCCCAAACGTCCTCTTTATCATGTCCGATGACCTGAATACCGCACTGAGCGGATACGGGCATCCGGAGTGTCAGACTCCGAATCTCGATGAATTTGCGAAGTCCGCGGTTTCATTTGCGAGAGCCTACACCCAGTTTCCACTTTGCGGCCCGTCACGGGCCTCGATCATGAGCGGGCAGTATCCAAACGCCAACGGGGTGACCGGGAATGGCGGCACTGTCGATCTTAGCCGGGTCACCTTGCCCAAACATTTTCAAAACCACGGTTACTGGACCGGTCGTGTGAGCAAGATCTACCACATGGGAATTCCGGGGGATATCATCGAGGGGAAAGCGGGCAGGGATCATGCTCCCTCTTGGAAGGTGACTCACAACATCATGGCAATGGAAACGATGACTCCTGGAAAGATCGTCGATTACACCAACCCGGATGCGCCCAAGGTCTTCCCCAAGGAGCGTAAGATCTGGCAGAAAGCTCACGATAGTGACAAGCCCTACAAGATGAAGGGGCAGGCCCGGGGGCAATTTTCAGTCGTGGAAGTTGCCGACAAAGACGTGGGTCTGATGGCGGACACCATGGCCGCGAACAAGGCAATCGAACTCCTCCGTGAGCGTGGCGAAAGCGAGCAACCCTTCTTCCTCGCGGTGGGATTTGTGCGCCCGCATTTTCCCTTCGTAGCGACCGACAGCAGCATCGCTCCCTATGATGCCGATCGGTTGAAATACCCCGCCTTTCCAGCGGACGACTTCGAGGACATGCCACCGCAGGCGATCGGTGCCCGGATGAAGTTCCCCGAGCAGGACATCAAGGAGCTCCGCCGTGGTTACTTCGGCGCGGTGAGCTTTATGGACCAGCAATTTGGTCGACTCATGGCTGAGCTTGATCGTCTTAAAATGCGCGATGATACCATTGTCATTTTTGTCTCCGATCACGGTTACCTCATCGGCGAGCACGAGATGCACAAGAAGTCCAAGCTCTGGGAGGAAGCAATTCATGTTCCTCTCATGATCTCTGCCCCTGGCTTGAAGGGAGGAACTCGCTGTGATCAATTTGTCGAACTAGTCGATCTCTATCCCACCATTACCGAACTCGCCGGTCTCCCGTCCGAGCCAGGAGCCCAGGGCCTGAGTTTGGTGACACTGCTGAAGGATCCCTTCTCCGGGCGTCCGGAGAAAACAAGTGCCCTCATTCAGGTGAACAATGGCTTCGGACTCCGCAGTGGTAAATGGGCCTATATGTGGTATCCGGCGAAGAAAAAAGATCCTGAAGCGGCGATGCTCTACGACATGGAAAAGGATCCCAAGCAGTTCACCAATCTGGTCAAGGATCCCAAGTATGCCGATCGGGTGGAAAAGCTTCACCGTCTCCTGATGAGCCGAATCGCTCGCGCTAAAAAGGGAACGGAATGATCGAATTAAACCTCCGCCATTTTAATAAAGGTCTTTGGGCTCGTAAGTTCGACAAAGGCCAACGCCGGATTCAGGGAAGGCGGAAGTAAGAGGATTCTCCTACTTCTCGAGGAGGTGGAAATGGAGCTTTCGGATCATGAGAAAGTTCAGCCAGTTGCGCAGGGCGTAGCCGCAGTTTTTGAGGTTCTCCTCATCGTAAAGATTGCTTTTTCCACCCGTGGGGTGGACGCCGTCTTTTGAGATCAAGGTGCCATCCCAGGTTTTGCCGGGACGACGGGTCAGGATGGCGGCGTGATAGTCCACGAGGGGAGTCTTGGTGATTTTGGCGAGGTCACGAATGATGGTGTTGACCTTCTCGACAGCGTCTTCGTGACCGCGGCGGGGTGGAATGGTGTTGAGGATGGGAATGCAGTTTGCTTCCAGGCATTTCATCACCACCTTCTTAAGATCTACTTGGTAGGATTTTGGAACCTTGTTCCCGGAGATGTCGTTGGTGCCAATCATGATGATGGCAAACTCAGGTTTTTCGCGTTCGAGCACCGGGTCGACAGCTTTCAAAAGCTGGCCGACTCTCCACCCGGAGTAGTTTGCGAACTTTGCTCCTTTATCACGAGCTCCCTTGATGGTGTCGCGCCATCGCGAGTTGGCGGGTGCTTTGGGGAGGCCGTCGTCCTGGAGGAATTTCGAAGGATCATCCCAGTTCATGGGGGACCAGAAGGCCATGGAGTAGGTGATGGAGTCGCCGAACTGGGAGACATAGCCTTTTGTTCCCTTGAATTCCTGATGCGTCTTGTGGACCTGTTTTGCGGTTTCAGGAGGAAGGGAGATCTTGTCTTCAATGCCGTTCGCGATGGCGATCACGAAAAGAGCGGGGAGGAAGGTCTTGGGAATCATACCGCAGCTTGACTGGTTCAAGAGGCGGGTGAAACGAAAAGTTTCGTCTTGGCGGGTGATGAGAAAGTCCGGTGCTTTTTATACCGGTGCATTTTAAATCGGCTCCGCTGCCCTAGTGTATGAAAAAATACTTAAAGAAGCAGTGGCAGTCGTGGCGGGGAACCGTCCTCTTTGTGACCTGTGTCGTATTACCGGTGAGAGCGAGCATAGCGGCCCTGAATTTTGTGCCGACGGGTTCCATGAATCCAACTATCCTTGAGGGAGATTTCGTGCTTGCGAACCACCTTTCCTACGGACTGAGAATTCCGATGACAGATTATCGCATTGCCCAATGGGATCATCCTGATCGTGGAGATGTTGTGATCTGTTTCTCTCCGGACGACGATATCCGTTTGGTGAAGAGAGTGATCGGCGTGCCGGGTGATCGAATCGAGATGCGCCGGCAAACGGTCTTCATCAATGGAAGTGCCCTGGAATATGGACCGCTGGATGAAGAGGTCGTTTCCGATATGAATGCGAACCTCCGGAGCCATTCGATCTTTGCGACCGAGAAACTGGGTGATCGTGAACATGCCGTGATGGCGATCCCGGGAGTCAATTCCCGTCATCGTAGTTTTAAGGAACGAACCCTTGGCGAAGGGGAATATTTCGTGATGGGCGACAACCGCGACAACTCGAAGGACTCACGATTTTTCGGAGTGATCCCGCGTGAAGAAATTGTGGGCGAGGCAACTCATGTTGTGATGTCATTTGACAAGACGGACAAATTTCAGCCTCGCTGGAGCCGGTTTTTTACGGAGCTGAAATAGGAAACTGCCTACGACTTGTCATCAACGGGCGCCGTATGGGTCGTAGGGCCAGGAGGTTTTCCGGTGTTTGGCATATTTTAAGATGAACTCATCGAAGTCTTTGGCCTCCTTCTCCACCCTGTGCTCTTGCATCATCCACCAGCCGACGCTGCCATCTTGGCGGACTAGAATAAAACAGCCGTTCAGGGCGTGGTAGAGCATCAGGGAACCTTCCCATTCGTCGAAATACTTGATCGTGCCATCCCAGGAGTCGGTAAAAGTAGGGAGGGGAGATTCGGAGTGCATGAAATAGCCGCTGGTTTCTGGGCTTTCAGCGAGACCTCCGAAGTGGTGGAGGAAATTGCCGAGGGCCACGTTGTCAGCAAGTCCCAGGGGGGCAAGTCGCTGCTGAATTTCAGATCTCTCGAGGGGCGCCGGAAGATGCCAAAAGTCACGGTGACTGCCTCCATAGGTATCCGGGCGTTCGGCGCAAATCATGCCACCTTCCGGTGAGTCAACGAGACAGGTGATTTCGGATTCGCGGAGAACATCGCGCAGAGCTTTCAGGGATTCACGGTCGATTGTCTCCCAGCGTTTTTCAAGGCGGGCTTTTGCCTGTTCCGGGGTGAGGCCGATGAAGCCGGCAACCCAGGGGTGGAGGCGAGCGCGGACATCATCCGGGATGTCATTATCGACGAGGGAGTAGCGTCCGGTTTCGGCGGGGTCGTTAAAGGTCGAGCCGTCCCAGATTCGATAGAGAGTGGCGGCGACCATGAGGCAGACCAAGACCTTGGCAAGAAGAGGAAGTTTCATTTCTCCATCCTACTGTTTCTTCACCCCGTTGTATTCTTCGTCTTTCTTCGGCTGGGTGAGCCAGTAGGTGTGGGAGTAGAGTTTGCGGTTGTAGCCTTGCCAGTAGGGATCCTCCTGCCAGTGCGGAGTGTCTTCCAATGCCTCCTGCCAAATATTGAGTTTTAGCCAGAGGTCGGCGACCTTTTCGGGCATCTTTTGGTAGAGGTTTTTTTGTTCGGAGATGTCGTCGGCAAGATTGTAAAGGGCGGGTGGGGTGTGGACGTTGATGAGGAGCTTCCAGTCGCCCTCGCGGATGGCGGACCCGCGCATTGTCATACGCCAGTAGAGGGCCTCGTGAGGAGCCTTTTCAACATCGCCACGGAGGAAAGGAAGGAGGTTGCGGCCATCGTGATTGACGATTTTCTTCTTTCCCTTCCTGGTGATTCGTGGAGGGAGTTGTGATTCGGCGGCAGCAACAAAGGTGGGGAGAATGTCGAGCGAGGTGAAGGGGTGCTTGAAGGTGGTTCCGGAGGGGAGGCCTTTGGGCCAAGAGAAGATGAAGGGGACGCGAATGCCGCCTTCAAGGAAGGATCCCTTCATGCCACGGAGCGGAGCATTGCAGGCATGAGAAGCGGTGACGCTGCCGCCGTTGTCGGAGTAGAAAACGATGAGGGTATTTTCGAGGAGCTTTTGATCACTGAGGTGCTTGAGGATTTTTCCAATGTTTTGGTCCATGCACCATTGCATGGCGGCGTAGGTTTGACGGCGTTTGCCTTTGAGATGGGCGAAGCGTTTGAGGTCCTCTTCTTTTGCCTGCATTGGAGTGTGCGGGGTGTTGTAGGAGAGGAAGCAGAAGAAGGGCTCTTCACCGGGTGTCATCTGGCCGATCGCTTCGTGTGTGAACCAGTCGGTGAGATAGGGGTGGTCGATTTTTTTAACGGGCTCCTCGTTACGGAGGAGTTTGTTTTTTTCGAGAGTCGGGAAGTAGTTGTGGCTTCCGGCGTGCATGCCGAAGAAGCTGTCTCTTATACACATCTCCGAGCCCACGAGACCGAGGCTGATCTC
>CAJXVQ010000087.1 GCA_913060685.1 uncultured Verrucomicrobiales bacterium | reverse complement strand
GAGATCAGCCTCGGTCTCGTGGGCTCGGAGATGTGTATAAGAGACAGGAATTCAAGGATTCCCCCTCGTGCCAGACCAATTGACAGGCAGATAGGTGATGGTCCTGGAATCAGTGCGTCCGGAAGCCGCCCTGCCTTGGATTAAAAGTATTCAGAACGAGGAAAAACGCAAACCGATCGAACGCGGCACCATGATGAGTTGGGAAAGCGAAGACCCCAAAGGCGACGCGGAGTGGAAAAAGACATGGAAACCCTCCGGACCAACTATTTAAATTTACAGACTATCAATCTATCCGTCCTTAAAATGTCACAATTTCCCGGAAATGCAGGCTTGACCGCTTCATCCCTCGCCCATAGTTTCCCGCTCCCCACTGGACCCAGGGGATTTTTATAATGGAAAAACATAATCGTGGCGTTGACCTCAAGAACGGAGAAAGCGTAGATCGCGCTTTGAAGCGCCTGAAAACCAAACTCGATAGCGAAGGTATTCTTGAAGAAATGCGCCGTCGCCGCGCTCATGAAAGCACAATCACCCGTGCTATTCGCAAGGCCCGGACTGCTCCAAAACGCAACAAAGTCCGTTGGAGATTCCAGAGTGAAGGACAAGTCGCCACCGCAGCTGCAGCCGCAGCTGCCAGAAACGCCGAATAAGACTTAAGAAATTTCACAAAGGGTCCACCCAACTGTCGCCTCGCAGGATTTTTCCTCCGAGGCGCTTTTTTGTAACCAGCATTCAAAAGTTTGGCGAAATCGGGTCATATGATTTATCATCTGCCCGCAAAAATCTCCACTTGCAGCCAGAATCTAATGCGGTATTGTCCCTGCGCTATGAACGCTAAAATGAGATTCGGCATTATGTGTGCCTTCGGAGCAATGACCCCGGTAGCTTTTGCTGCCCCGGCCGATGCTGAAGACGTCGCCGCATCGATCATCCAGGGATACAATGTATCCTTTAGTGGTGGTGGATGAGGTGCTGCTAACAAGGCCCGTGTGGCCTTGAAGAAAATTGAGGGAATCAATAAGGTCATGCTTTCGGGCATGACTGCATTCGTGACCACCAGTGGCGAGGATATCAAGATCACTCGTGGGACCGTCCGCAAGGCTTTTGATGGCTCCGGACTTAAGGTCGAGCGGGTTGGTAAAAGGGAAATCCCGACTCCCCGGGAAGCTTACGCGATCGCTGTCACCGGCGGCACATGAGCAACCACTAACGAGAGATTGCGTGCCGATCTCGAAAAGTTAGACGAAGTGAGTGCTGCCTTCGTGAATGCTGGTTCCATTACCCTTCTTATGGCCACTGCCGACTCCTTCGATGAGGAGAAAATTGGCAAGATGACCAAGAAGCGTAAATCTGAAATCAAGAAAGCAACCAAGCTTGCAAGCAGCCCCCTCTAGGGCCTGCTCTCATAGAATACTATTCTAACTGAAGAACCCGGCCCGTCCCAGACGGTGCCGGGTTTTTCTTTTTCGGCACGCTTCTTGAAAATCTAACATTTTTTCCATTTCCCGGTTTGCATCCGATCATCCTCAACTATGCTCCTCGCGTAATGAGCATCAAAGTTGGCGATCAAGCCCCTGATTTTTCCCTCGTCGGACTCGGCGAAGGTGGTCCCGAAGTAGTCACCCTTTCCAAGCAAACCGGAGAGCAAAACATCCTGCTTCTCTTTGTCCCGATGGCCTTCACCGGCGTCTGCACCCAGGAATTTTGTGAGATCTCCGCAGGACTCGGAGCCTACTCCGACCTCAACTGCAAGGTCTACGGCATCTCCGGCGACAATCCCTTCGCGCAAGCGGCTTGGGCCGAGAAGGAGGGCATTTCCCTGAAACTCCTTTCGGACTATGACCACAAGGCGACTGACGCCTACGGCATTGCTTACGATCAATTTCTCCCCGAGAAAAACCTCATTATGGGCGGTGTCCCCAAGCGCTCCGCCTTCCTCATCGATAAAGCCGGAGTTGTACAATACGCCCAAGTCAACGACAGCCCCGGCGATCTCCCCGACTTCGAGGCCATCAAGGTAAAGCTCGCCGGGCTTTCCTAAACACTTCTCTTTTCCTCCAAACCCGTCGTTCCTCATCGGATCGACGGGTTTTCTTTTTCCAGCCTGAGGCCTTTCCCGTTCAACCTTGGATCTCCACCCCGAAAAAATCCCTCAGTACCGCGCGATAGGTCTCTTTCTTAAACGCCGGGAGCCAATCCAATCGAAATTCCTCCGGGAAGATCCACTTCGCCCGGGAAAATTCACGCGGTTCCTGCATCAAATTCACCTCCGGGGCATCCTCCTTAACCCGACACAAATAATACGTTTGTTCCTGCCCCACAAAACGTGCCTTGCGAGACGACATCCCCAACTGGGCCTCTGGTGGAAAATCGTAACGGTATCCGCCCAGAATTTTCTCGATCTTATAGTCTCCCGACTGGAGCCCAATCTCCTCCTCCACCTCTCTGAGAACAGCATCATCTGGAGCTTCCCCCTCATCAACGCCCCCTTGCGGAAATTGCCAGGCTCCCGGGTTAAGAAGCCTCTCACAGATCAAAAGCCTCCCGTTTCCGTTCACCATTAAGGCCGCCACATTCGGTCGATACTCTCCCATGCCCCCAGCCTAGTGAAACGAATGCCCTTTTCAACCCGTAGCCATCTTGAAATTCGGACTTTGACGTCAGCCCTTCGTCCGACGATATTCTTTCCACCATGAAAACCACGATCCTCCTCTTCGCCTTGGCCCTGCCCATCCTTCCCGCCACCGCTCAAACTCCCGGCGGACAAAGAACCCCCGCCGAACAAGAGCAAGCCGATAAAGAACAGAAAGAAAAAGACGAGAAGGCCCTCGAGGGAGTTAACGACGACGAAAACAAAAAACGCCGCTGGGAATGCAGCCTCCCCGGGGGAGAATACTCAGTCAATCTCGGCGCCATCACCTCCGTCAGCAAGGCCTCCTACGTTCTTGATGGTACCCTCCTCGTGACCGAGGTCACCGTTGACACCACTGGCACCGCCCTCGCCCGTTTCTATTACATCGAGCCCATCACCAAGGACACCGCTTTCAACGCTCTCGACCGAATCCAAAAGCGCGCCGAACAACTCCGCCAGCGTAGCCAAAATCGCTCCGGTACCAAAGCCGATGAAATGGCCCAGAAGAGCTACCCCGCCACAACCCACGCCCGCACCATCGAATTCCGCATCATCAACGAAGTGGAACTCAATGCCCTATACAGCTCACTCTACCGCTCTTGGAACAGCGGCAAAGGACGCACCTTCCGCATCCAGTAAAGATTCAACTTTCGAACAAAGGTTTGAAATATTCGCACTTGCAGAATCGTCTCAAGAACACGAAGTTCCAAAAACTATGAAGTACCTAACTACGACCCTTTTTGCCGCAGCCCTGAGTTTCGCACCCGTCTCCCTCCTCGCTGATCCAGTCGCTGCAACTGAGAAAAAAGAAGAGAAGAAAGCCGATCAAGAAATCGTTGTCGAAGGCAACGACCAGATGCAGTTCAACAAAAAGACACTGGAATTCAAGGCTGGCGAAACTATCAAGCTCACCTTCAAGCATGTTGGCAAACTTCCCAAAGTCGCGATGGGCCACAACTTCGTCATCTTGAAGAAAGGCACCAACCTTGCCGCTTGGGCAGGCAAGGCCATGACGGCCGCCGCCACCGAGTATATCCCCGCTGACGAAGAGTCAAAGAAGGCCGTGCTCGCTCACACCAAGGTCCTTGGCGGAGGAGAGGCCGACACCATCACTTTCAGCATCAAGGAAGCCGGTGAATATCAGTATCTTTGCAGTTTCCCCGGTCACTTCGCCCTCATGCAAGGCAAGATCACGGTGAAATAATTGACGTTCCTCAATTCGATTTTTAAAGGCGCGGAGCTCTTCGGAGTCCGCGTTTTTTCTTTTCACACAAATCATCGCCGCCCCTCAAAGGCCCGCGAGAGCGTGAGTTCATCAGCATACTCCAGTCCGCCCCCTGCCGGCAGGCCTTGCGCGAGACGCGTAATTTGGCATCCGGTGCTGGCGAGGACTTCCACAAGATAGTTGGCCGTCGCCTCCCCTTCCACATCAGAGCTGGTCGCCAAAATCACCTCGGTCCCGGGATTCTCACGAACTCGTCGGATCAATCCCCCAATCCGAAGATCTTCCGGGCGCACGTCATCAAGAGGCGAAAGTTTCCCGCCGAGACAATGGTAGAGCCCACGAAAAACTCCGGACCTTTCAATGGGCAAAACATCAGTCGGCTGCTCCACCACACAGAGCAACTGGAGATCTCTCCCCTGTTCGCTACAAACCGCACAACAGGAATGGCCCGTGAAAAAGCCACAGGTTGGACAGGCCTTCACCACTTCATGACACTCACGCAAAGCACCGGAAAGATCCATCGGCGTCGCCTTGGGATTCTGTAAAAGATGAACCGCAATGCGCTCGGCACTCCTCGGACCAACCCCGGGAAGACGTTTGAGTTCGCCGACCAAGGCCCGAACTTCAGAAGGATATTCAACCTTAGCCATCTGCTTGATTTGAGTGTTGTTGGGTCATGTGATCTCCCTCAAGCCTGATCACATTTTTGTCAACCGGCTCCTCCCCCCCTTCGCAGGGCATGGAATGCGTTCCCGTATAAATCATGCCCGAAAACCAAGCCCAAACCACCGAAAGAATCACCCCAAAAGGCTTCCAAAAGATCCCCCACACCGCGAAGGCCGGGATCAGAGCAACGACCAGAATCAAAGCCGAGACCCCGAGGACGAGTCGCCGCCCGGTTCCTGGAGTGCCCAAAATGGCCGCTATCACCCCAAAGGAAGCGGCAGACGAAATCATCACCCCGACAATCCCGGGCAATCCCATCTCAGCCTCAAAACCAAGCCCCCCACTTTTCCAAACTTCGCGGAGCGACGTCGTAAGTCCGTCAAACACCCCCATCATTTCCGTCGCCACCCCAAGAAAGAGAGATACGAAACCAAAGGTGATGAACGGAACCGGGAAGTGTCCGACAGGTTTTGTGGCTTGGGACATAGATGTGGGCACCGAGTTAGCAGATTTCCAGGACTGTTGGAAGAGATTAGAACTCCTCGCGGAGATACTTGAAATCATGCGCATATTGTCTGCCTTACTGGTCCTCCTGGCCGGAACCTCTTCCGCAACCGCCTTTGAGGGCATTCCCTACAACCACAGCGGATTCGCCTCGGGTCTCGACGTCAGTTTATGATCCTGGCCCGTGCCCATGGACCGGGATCAGGATGGTGATCTTGATCTGATTGTGGCCTGCCCGGCAAGACCTTCCCGCCTATGAAACGAACGGGACGGCAACAGTGAGGCAGAAAACGAAAAGGAGTTTCATCAATGGAAAGCAGCGGTAGAAACACGCTCCCGGTTGCCCGGAAACGTGTGAAAGAATCAGCCACGCAGGCGCAACTTGGCAAGTTGATCGATGAAATTATTCCTCAACCACACGGTAGAACGCCTCGGCCTCGGTGGCGGAAATCGGAGAAGTTGTGGTGGATTCTCCCCCGGACGTAAGTCCGGTCAACACCTCGGCAAATGTCACCAGATCGAAGGAACGCTCGATCGTGTATGTCCGCCCTGCAGCAGAGTCAAAGGTGAGGACCACCGTGTCCGCATCAAAAACCAAGTCTGTGACCACTGGCGCCAGCGGAGATCCTCCGGCAAAAAGTGAGTCATTGTAGTAGGTCAAACCTTTGTTTCTGTTGATGACACCTGAGACAAAGGTCACGCCAGACAAAGACCCGTTCAGACCGTCGCCGGCCATGAGGTCACTCGCAACACCGAAAGCCGAACCATTCGTCCCCGTCCAATTACCTCCGAGAGGAGCCGATGCTGAAGCGACCAGGTTACCATCAAGATAAATCGCAATTGCGGAATTCTCTTCATCATCAAGAACATCATAAGTCACGATCACATCCAGCTCGCCATCCGCAAGTTGTTCGGCAGTGAGGGTATGGGTTGCGACAGCCAGCTCAAGTCCGCCACTCCCTGAGGCACGATAGATCAACTGATTCCCGGCTTCATAAACCAATGAGATCCCAATGGTTGCTCCCCCGGTCTCAAACAGAACCTCGCGCGCTCCATCCACTTTTTCTTCAAAGTCAACCGACAGCCTGAAGCTCGCATCTGCGAAATTGGAGGCCCCCAGGAGCGCATCAAAAGATGTTCCGGTCGCCAGAACACCTAAATTGGCCGAAGGAATCCCCACCTCGTCGGCAGGCGGAAGGCTCGCAAAATCATCCGGGTCCGACCCGGTGCAAACTTCAAAGAAGTCGCCAAACCCATCACCATCGGTATCAGCCAAAAGCGGATTACTGGACGGATTGCCGTTCACTTCCTCGCCATCAGTCAAACCATCGCCATCCGAATCGGGATTGTTCGGATTGGTAGGCTCATCAAGCCCGATCTCCACGTGATCATCCAAACCATCGGAGTCGGAATCGGCAAGAGTTGGATTTGTGCCCGCAATCAATTCATCAAGATTGGTCAGGAAGTCACCGTCGTTGTTGTCAGCCGCGCCTTCAGAGAGATCCCCAATAAACTCGATCTCCCAAAAATCAGGAAGACCATCATCGTCTGAATCACCTCCGATGACCGCATCGGCAATACGAAGATAGGCCTCATCAGCCTCAGCTTCGGTCAAAGCACGATCATAAATTTTAAAGAACCCAACATTCCCCTTAAATGTCGTCGTTCCGGGAGGAGCAACTCCCCCCGTTCCACCCATAGCACCATCGATTCCCCCACCGAAACCCGACCATGTGAACAGGCTAGCCCGCCCATCAGGAATACCAATCGTCCCGACCCCACTCGCAGACTCAAAGCCACCTGCTGAAGCCTTGACATAGAGGGTGACCTCACCGGATGCGGAATCAACAGAAACAAGAATCTGAAGATAATCCGATGGATTCATCACCTGTATCGAAGTTTGGAGATCAACCGTGTTCACCCCTCCCGTGCTATGCAGGAACCTTACAAAAGAAGAATCAATCAGGATCGAGGAACCTTCGAGAGGACCGCCTGTTTCAAAAATAACCTGCGGGTTTCCATCAAAATCACCTGTCCTAACCCACACTTCAAACGTGGTATCCTGAACAGGAAAACCAAGACCCATATCACCACCAGTGGTGGCATCAGGATTCACCCGGGTAATGGCAGCAGTGAGGCTGGTATTCTCTGACCCCGCATCGGTCAGTAATTCACCCCCCGTCACATCAAAGTTCTTCCCACCCACGGAATCAAGGATCGCTCCGCTCGTCTGATTCGGAAGAGAGGGATCCCAAAGATGGATCACCGCAGCATCAAGAGCATCGACGATCACCTCGACATCGGCATTCACGCTTCCGCTGCCATTGGTAGCAGTGAGAGTATAAGTCGTCGTTGTGCCGGGAGAAACGGAAGCCGAATCGACAGCCGCAACCTCTCCGGGAGCAGGAGCAATGCTCACCGTCTCAGCACCGGAAACGTTCCAGATCAGCGTTGTTGAGTCACCCGGTGCAATGAGGGAATCGGAGACCGTGAAGGAATTAATCTCAGGAAGTTCATCAACCACGACGGTCACCTCTTCGCTCACAGTCACCGGACCTTTCCGGGCTGACAGAATGTAAGTTGTCGTCACACCGGGAGTGACAACTTGATTGATGAGCGCGCTCGCGTCGATATTTCCGGGATTCAAGGTAATCGAATCGAAGTTCGAGACATTCCAGGAAATCGTGCTGGATCCCCCGGCCGAAATAGCTGCCGGTGCCGCCGTGAGTGAGTCGATCTTGGGACGCTCGGAATCAGAGGTCAGGGTGAGCGTGACCAAATCAGCCGTCCCCGATCCATAATCGACCGAAAAGGTGTATCCTTGATCATTGGTGAAGGACGTTCCCTGCTCGAACTGACCACTCAAGCTGGTGTAGTTCATCAGAGTCCACGAATCATTGATCAAAAAGTCACCGCCCAGTGTCACCTGCAGGGTGGCTCCCGGATCGATCGTCATATTGAGACCGTTGGAATTGGAACGCTCAAGCGAACCTGCATTGGGACCATCAATGATGAAAGAAAGAGTTCCATCAGCTCCGATGCTGCAGGGATCGGCCGAGTTAAAGAGATTGCTCTCCCCCGTGGGCTGCATCTCCAACGTTCCGTTGTTGATGTTGAGGAATTTGTAGATTTGCAGAACACCGGAAACCGATACAAAGCCGGTTCCACCTGTAAAATCACCAATCGCGAACTCCATCGTCCCTCCCTGTGTGCGGTAGGTGGCACCTTCTTCCACGATGAGCGTGCCACTCCCCCCGTTCACCCCCACGAATATGCCGTTACCGCCACCATGGGCTCCACTCAGAGTCCCCCCGGTCACCGTCACGGTTCCGGACTCACCCGCGCCACTTCCGATTTCAATCCTGTTTGGGTTGTCGGTATTACTGGTTCCGGTGTTTTGATCGACGATGGCATTCCCATTAATGACCGCGGGCAGGTTGTCGGGAGCAACAACGCCGGTATCCCAGCGAGTGGGATCAAGCCAACTCCCATCTCCGGTGAACGTACTAATTTGTGCAGAGAGAATCCCAGGCAACAAGAACAGGAGGAAAAAAGAGGTGTTTTTCATGTTGTTTGATGTGTGTTTGAAAATCAATACCACACGATTAGATGCCTCCCGTCAAGGTGGCTCGTCGATTTCACGCCTCTTCGCAACTCCCTGACCGGGAGAAGCAGCCCACCCCACTTCCTGCTTAATTGACCGGCGTGCTTCGCCCCTGCTCAAGATATTTTTTGAGAAGCTCGCGCAATGACAGAACAACATCAGGCTGCTGGCTCTGCACATTCGTCGTTTCGCCGGGATCGGCTTCAAGATCGTAGAGCTGAATCTTCGGAAGATCTTTGTAGAGCGCCTTCTCCTTTGGCCTGGGACTACTCCAACCACCCGAATGCGGAGCTTCAATCAGCTTCCACTTCCCCTGACGAATCGCAAAAGTTCCGTCAATGGAATGATGCACCGTCGCCTCCCGAAGGGGGCCGTCGGCCACACCCAAAAGATTTGGCAACATACTGACAGAGTCCTCGCCCGCATCTTTCGGCAGAGGTTTCCCAAGGATATCGGCCACGGTCGCGAGCAAATCTGTCAGGCAGGTGGGATCGTCACACGATTCCCCCGCCTCTGTAATCACGGCAGGCCAGCGAACCAGGAAAGGAACACGATGACCGCCCTCGAAAATATCAGCTTTATGACCGCGATAAATCGCACTCGGATCATGTCCTTGGGCCTCGAGCTCCGCAAAATCAGCTTCCGGCGAACAGCCGTTGTCACTCGTGACAATCAAAAGCGTATTCTTCTCAATGCCGGCTTCCTTGAGGGCATCGAGCACCTGTTTCACGGTATCATCCGTCATGGTGACAAAGTCAGCATAGTCGCTCTTCAGCCCGCTCTTCCCCTTGAATTCCGCCGTTGGCAGAACCGGAGTATGCGGCGATGGCAGGGCCAGATAGAGAAAGAAAGGTTTGCCGGTTTTCGCCTGTTCTTTGACATGCTTGACCGCGCGACGGGTGAGATTTGGAAGGACATCTTCATGATCAAAATCCGGCCCGGTCGGACCATTTCTCCACCAACCATTTTTCGACTCCTTCTTCGTTCGTCCGGTCTCCTTGGTCGGCACCGCCGTCGGGATGCCATTCTCAACCCAGACATAAGGAGCCATATCGAGAGAACCACTGTGACCATAGGAATAGATAAAACCTTTTTCCTTGGGGCCGTTCTTAATGGGCTTGGAGAAGTCAACGTCCTTACCGTCCTTCGCCCAATCCCATCCCAGATGCCATTTCCCAATAAAAGCGGTATGGTAACCCTCGCCCTTTAGAAAGGACGCCACCGTCATACGATCTTTCTCGATGAGATAATTTGAGTATCCGTTCAAGACACTCCGTTTCAGGCGTGAGCGGAAGGCGTAGCGACCGGTCAAAACGCCATAACGCGTGGGCGTACAAACTGCCGAATTGGAGTGAGCATCGGTGAAGACCATCCCCTCCCTCCCAACTTGATCCATCCCGGGAGTGGCAATCTTCCCCTTCGGATTAAAAATCCGAACATCCCCGTATCCGAGGTCATCCGTCAGGATATAAACGACATTCGGAGTCCCCAGCTTTTCGGCTGAAGATACCGCCACCAAAGCGAGGAAGAAAAAAGTAAGGAGTTTCATAGTACGAGAGAGTTCAGAGAAAAAAGCGGTCACCCCTTTCAGGATGACCGCTTTGAGATGAAAGGAATTTAGTTTAGACCGGAAGCTTCCACTTGTCGCGGCAAGGCTGGTCAATCAATGAGTTCGCCAATTCGTTGTCCACAAACTGCATCTTCTTGGGATCAAACTTGAGGTTGGTATTCAAGCGATGAGCGATCTTACCAAGGTTGATCAGGGTGCATGAGTTGAAGGCGTTCTGCTCGTTGAGCGCAAATTTCTTCTTCTCCCGGATTGCTTCATGGAAGTCGGTAACCTGGGGAGCAGGCTCGGGAAGAGTCTTGATCTTCTCAGCGAAGCCTTTGACGTCGGACTTGAAGCCCTTGAAGATCTTGCCTTCAGGCCCTTCGATGAAGGCTGCATCCTTGTCCTTATTTTCTCCGTCGAGCACGATGGTCGTTCCGTCGGCATACTTATAAGTGATCCGGCGCCAGCTTCCGACGGCATCGGTATCCTGGGGATCGGCATCGATCTCCACCGAAACAGGAAGTTCATTATCTTTGCCCAAAATATATTGAACCGGATCAAGGTAATGCTGGCCCATGTCGCCCAGTCCACCACCATCGTAATCCCAGTATCCACGGAAAGTGCCGTGAGTACGGTGAGAGTTGTAGGGACGGTATGCCGCCGGCCCAAGCCAGAAATCGTAGTCGAAGTGCTTGGGCACCGCTTGAATCGGAAGGTTCGTTTTACCGGACCAATTGAACTTCCAGTTAAAGCCGGTCACACCGGACAAGGTCACTTTGTAAGGTCCTTTTCCGATAAGACCACCATCGACGGCCTTTTTCACCTCACGCGCCGTCACGCCGGAGCCATAGAAGTTTGATTTGAAACGGAACCAGGTATTGACACGAAATGCGACACCAGCCTCTTCGATGGCCTTTTTCATTGCCATGCCTTCCCCAATCGTGCGGGACATTGGCTTCTCACCCCAGATCGCCTTCCCGGCTTTCGCTGCGGCGATCGCCATATGGGCGTGCCAGTGAGGAGGAGTGCAGGTATGGATGATATCGATGTCATCCCGGGCGATGATTTCACGGAAATCATGGTAGCCCTTGATGTTCTTGTTCCCCTTCCCTTTGGCCTTATTCATCTGCCCGGCGAGTCGCTTGGAATCGACATCGCACATCGCGAGGATTTCACCCGGCATGCCGAGGTGGGAACTACTAATGCCACCACAACCAAGAATGGCGCGCGTCAATTTGTTCGAGGGAGCGGTCTGACCATTCAGACCCAGCACTCGACTGGGAACGATGGAAATACTCGCAAGAGAGGCAAGGCCGCCTAGGACCTTCCGGCGTGAGGGATGATTCGATGATGGATTCACGATAAGTTCTGGTTACGCGGGCCAATGACTCGATTTGTCATTTTTGAGGCCTTTCGTAATTTTTCTCAAAATCGCTTCGTAAGTCAACGCCGCTTCACGAATGACAATCCCCCGCAGCATGCCCCCTTCCCGGATTTTGACGCCCGTTCTAATTGCCCTTTCCTCTCTTTTGACCTGGGCCGTGCCTTCCGCCAATGACCTTCTCAAGCGGAAGACCGGCGAAATCATCACAGAGGCCAAATTAGACCCCAAGGGAAAATTCGCCAAAGCTCTTCTGGCCTCGACAGAGTGGCAGCACGAATTCCTCGACTCAGGCCCTGTGGAAGATCCGGCCAAAGCCCTCAAAGTCCTTGCCGAAATCTGGGAATCCGACCCCGCCCTTGCCTCCGATGCCATCGACCGCGGCATGGCCACGGCCTGCGCCCTCGAATCCCCCCGTCGTAAATGGACCCTCACCGAGGTCCTCCCCCGCTACCGCTTTTTCACCGATAAATGGGATCAAGGACTCCTCAACATGATGTATCGCGACCTCTCGGTCTTCGAGCGCCGCTATCTCGCCCGCGGAGTCCAACACACCCGCTTCAACACCCTCGCTTCGATGCAATATCACAACGACGAGGTCTGCCTCCCTTCGGATAAATACACCGGCGCCTGCTGGTATGCCCGCTGGATCCTTCACAATCCCTTCGGTGACTCCATCCACGGCCCACACTATTACGCCCCCTTTAATAACAGCTGGGACAACTACGCCGAGATCGTTCGCAATGTCGGTGGAGTCTGCGGCTCGCTTTCCAACTTCGGGGCCGCGGCCGCCCTCGCCAACGGCATCCCCGCCGTCACCATGGGCGAGCCCGGGCACTGCGCCTATGCCGTCATGACCAAGCCCGGCCAATGGCAACCGGCCTACAGTCTCTCTTGGAAACGAAGCACCCACACCTCCTTCCACGGCACTTCCTGGGGTTGGCACATTCTGGTCACAACCGCCCAGCAAGATCTCGAAGCCACCCGAACCTCCGGCGACTACCGCCGCCTCGCCCGCCATTACTCCCAAAAAAACAACTTCACCAAAGCCCGCGAAGTCATCGCCCTCGCCCGCCAAAAACAACCCGCCGCCTGGGCCAACTGGACCCTTTCAGCCGAACTCCTTGAGAAAGGAAAGACCATTCCTGCTGACTGGAAAAAACTCCACGCCGATGTCCTCTCGCACCTCGCCCCCCTCGGTGGCGAAATCGCCTTCCATTTTCTTCACAAGCACGTCTATCCCAAGATCCTCGACCCCAAAGACCTCCGCCAAATCCAAAAAGTCCTCGTCTCCGCCCACCAGGCCCTCGACGGCTGGGGCCTTGGCCGCTGGGACTTCCAACGCACCCTCAAGGATCAGCTCGGACTCCTTGGCTCAGACATCTCCGCACAGGACCACTTCATGGCCGGACTCTTCGCCATCCACGCGGAGAAGAACACCTTCACCGCCGACATTCTTGGCCTACAGCTCGAACGAACCAAGGGCGATCAAAAACGCTTCCACGCCTTCATCAATTCCATCAGAAAATCGCTCGCAAAAGGTTCCACCTCCAACACCGACCAATACAAAAACGTCATCTCAACCCTCGCCCGCTCGGTCCTGCCCAAAGCCGCCGCCGCCGGAGATAAAGCCACCTTTCAGGCCATCGGTAAGCTCACCGCCGGAGTCTTCGATAAAAACTCCGTCACTCCCGAAAAATTCCCCGGCATCCTCCTCAGCTCCGGCGGCACCTTCGCCATCCAACAACCGGGCAACCGCTGGGACGACCCCTCCCGCCACTGGGGAGTCATTGAAGAACATGGCGGCGACTTCCACACCAATATCACCCCCGCCACCGCAACCATCCAACTTGGCAACTACGGCGACCTCACCGGTGTCGTCCTCGTCACGCGCAATGGCCAATTCGCCCGCCTCGTCAACGCCGTCCTGCAAACTTCCATCGATGGCAAGGAATGGACCGATGTCCACACCTTCAAGCAACATGGCCGCATCCACCGTATCGATCTCCGGGGCAAAAAGATCTCTGCAGGATACGTCCGGGTCATCCACGAAGGCCAACCCAGCCTCCACTTCAACAAGTTTCACGTCTACGGTAACAAGAAAAACTAACCTCCTCAAACCATGAGACCCTTCTTACTTCTTCTCGCCTTTTCGGCTTCAGCTTTTGCCGGGCCCACCCGCGCGCCCAATTTCGTCGAAGCCGGAAAACTCGCCAAAAAATCCGAACGCCCCCTTGCCATCTACGTCCACGGCAGCTCCTGGCACCCCTCCAGCAAACGTTTTCTCGACCTCATCTGGACCAAACCCGACTTCACCGAAGGCTTAAACCATCCCGTCATCCTCACCAACATCGAGATCAAACAACATCTCGATAAAGAAGCCGCTCAAAAGCACGCCGAATCCCACAAAGGTTGGAACGATAAATCAGTCCGCACCTATCCCGCCATCCAGCTCTATGGATTTGATGGCCACCTCCTCACCACTCTCTCCGGAGCGGAACTCCGCGGTCTATCCTCGGCCAAAGCCCTCGCGCACCGCCTCAACCAGCTCACCGAACTCGCCAACCAGCGCCGTGCTTTTCTTGGCAAGATCAACTCCGCTGAGGGATCTGCCAAACTCGTACTCCTCGCTGAGCTCAGCGACCTCCCCTTTAACAACGAGCCCAAAATCATCGCGCAATTCAAAGCACTTGATCCTGATGACCAAACCGCTTGGCAGGCCCGCCTCAGTTTTAAAAACTGGGATTTCGTTCGCGACATCACAACCCTGGTCAAAGCCAACAAAAGCGATGAAGCCCTCACCGAGATTGACAAACAACTCAAAATCTCCGGACAGCCCCCCGAGCGCCTTGCACTCATCCACGGAGCCAAAGGCAGAGTCCTCGCCGACGGGGGTAAACTCACCGAAGCTTGGGCCGCTTTCCAAAAAGCCCATCAAAGCGACCCCAAGGGCCCCAATGGAATCGCCATGCTCGCCTACGGCACCCGCGTCGCCGGGGTCCCGCTCCGCGAAGCCCTCCCCACTGACTCGGCTCTCATCGGAAAAGAAATCGGCGAAAATATCTCTCGTGACCACGCCACCGTCTCCCTTTCCTCGTCCTCCAACGACGACCCCACCCAGCACCAGTTCCTATTCAAAGGCCCCTTCGCCAAGGTTGGCTTCGCCATTCACACTGATTCTGAAAAAAAGGCCCACTGTCTCCTCGATCTCCAGACCCCTTGCCAGGTCAGGGCCCTCCGCATTACCAATCGCCGAATCCAGTCGACCCGGGCCAAAACCCTCACCCTCTGGGCTTCCGAAGACCAAAAATCCTGGCAACAAATCTGGGCTGCCGATCAGGCCGAACTCGCCTGGGACATCCTGCTTGAGAAACCGATCAAGGCACGCTACCTCAAAGTCGGCCTCAACAGCCCCGTTCCCGAATACCTCAACCTTCAGGCCATCGACGTCTTCGGATCTCGCTAAAACAGTCCCCTACGACCAACGCCTACTCCCTTTGCCGCAGTGCCCTTTGAAATCTGCATGACAAATCCTACTTCTTCGTCAAGAGGCTGGAATTTATTTGCGTCCCCGTGAGTCGCTCCCCATCTTCCAACTTTCCCCGCTCACTACAATAATGCCAGAATACCTCACCCCACTCTTCGGAGTCATTGGTCTCATCCTTGCAGCCATCATTTTCTTGAACATCAAGAAGCAAAACGCCGGCGGCGGTAAGGCTGAAAAAATCTCCCTTCAAATCCAGAAAGGAGCCATGGTTTTCATGACCCGTGAGTTCAAGCTCATCGCCCTCTTTTCCATCGTTCTTGGTGGGGCCCTCTTTCTCTTCCAGGAAAAAGCCTTTGGTGCGGCTCAAACTGTCGCCTTCTTCATGGGATGCCTCGCGTCTTCAGCCGCTGGCTTCATCGGCATGAAAACCGCTACTCTTGCCAACGTCCGCACCTGCATCGCCGCCAATGACAAAGGCGCTGCGAAGGCTCTCAAAATCGCATTCTCAGGTGGTGCCGTCATGGGCCTCACCGTCGCCGCGATGGGACTCTTGGGACTCGGTTCCCTCTTCTGGATTTTCAAAGGACACCAACACCTACCCGAGATTCTCGAAGGCTTCGCGATGGGAGCCTCCCTCGTTGCCCTCTTTTACCGCGTTGGCGGTGGTATTTTCACCAAAGCCGCTGACGTCGGCACCGACCTCGTCGGCAAAGTCGAAGAAGGCATCCCCGAAGACGACCCCCGCAACCCTGGCGTGATCGCAGACAACGTTGGTGATAACGTCGGCGATGTCGCCGGAATGGGATCCGACATCTTCGAATCCTACTGCGGCGCCCAGATCGCCACCATCGCCATCGCTTCGGCTGCCGCGGCCGCTGCTGCTGCCGGGGGGACCGACTACGCCGCCTCCATGGGAGCCACTACCGAACTCCTTCTCCAACTCCCACTCATTCTCACCACCGTCGGCATCGTTTGCTCGGTTCTGGGTATCCTGATGGTAAACCTCTTCGCTGACAAGGACCCCGCCCAATCGCTCCGCTTCGGAACCATCGGGGCCGCCGTCCTCTTCATCATCGCCTCCTTCGGAGTCACCTCCTTTTTCGGTGTGAGCTCCGGCTTGGCCCTCGCCGTTCTCTGCGGCGCAGTCGGTGGAGTCCTTATCGGCCTCATCACGGAACACTACACCGGAGGCAAACCCGTCCGGACCATCGCCAAACAAGGTGAAACCGGGGTCGCCACTCTCGTCATCTGCGGCCTTTCCGTCGGACTCCAATCCGTCGTCCTCCCTATTCTCACCATCGCCGCCACCCTCTACTGCTCCTACGAATTCGCCGGACTCTACGGCGTTGGACTCGCTGCCATTGGAATGCTCGGCACCGTCGGCATCACCATGGCGATCGATGCCTACGGGCCCATCGCTGACAACGCAGGCGGCATTGCCGAAATGGCCGAGATGGGCGAGAAAACCCGCGAAATCACCGACTCCCTCGACGTCGTTGGCAACACCACTGCCGCCATCGGAAAAGGCTTCGCCTGTCTCTTATACACATCTGACGCTGCCGACGATCTAC
>CAJXVQ010000086.1 GCA_913060685.1 uncultured Verrucomicrobiales bacterium | reverse complement strand
ACACAGAGTAGATCGTCGGCAGCGTCAGATGTGTATAAGAGACAGATGTACACCGTCTTCTACCGCAGCGCGCCCTACCCTCTCCTCTCCACCTTCGATGCCCCCGACTTCCAGACGGTCTGCACACACCGGGTCCGGTCCAACACCCCATTGCAAGCCCTCACCATCGCCAATGACCCCGCCTTCCTCGAGATCGCACAAGGCCTCGCGGCCCGCCTTCTGCGCGATTCGCCCGACGGAATCGAACCCCGCATCCTCCGCGCCTTCCAGCTCACTCTCTGCCGCGAGCCCAGCCGTGAGGAGATCTCCATTCTTACCAGCTACGTCCGCCAACAGATCGGGGATTTTTCCCAGGACGAAGCTGCGGCCCACGCCCTCCTCTCCGACGAACTGCTCTCCTCCCAAGTTCCACCCGCCGAATCCGCCGCTCTTGTCGGCCTCGCCCGCGCCCTTTTAAACACCGACAATTTCATCACCCGCGAGTAACATCCCCATGAACGACTTCGAACATCGCAGGCTCGCCGAGCGCACCCGCCGCCACTTCTTCCGCGACTGCGGAATCGGCCTTGGCACCATCGCCATCAACTCAATGCTTGGTCAACTTCAGGCTGGCATCCTTCCCGTCATCGATCCGGCCAATCCGATGAGCGCCCGCAAACCTCCCCTTCCGGCGAAGGCCAAGAACGTCATCTTCCTCCACATGGCCGGTGCCCCCAGCCAACTCGATCTCTTTGAGGACAAACCCAAGCTCCGCGAATACCACGGCAAGACCCCGCCCAAGAGCCTCATGGAGGGCAAGCGCTTCGCCTTCCTCAAAGGCAACGAAACCCTCCTCGGCAGTCAACGCAAGTTCGGGCGCTACGGAGAATGCGGAATGTCGATCAGCGAACTCTTTCCGCATCATCGCAAGATCGTAGACGAGGTCGTCTGGCTGCGCGGCATGACGACCGACGTCTTCAATCACGGCCCCGCCAAGCTCTTCATGAACACCGGCTTCCAAGCCCCGGGCCGACCCAGCATGGGCTCGTGGATTACCTACGGACTCGGTAGCGAGTCGGAAAACCTCCCCGGCTTCGTCGTCCTGCAAAGCGGACCCCGCGGACCCCGCGCCGGCAATTCCCTCTGGGCCAGCGGCTTCCTCCCAACCTCCTTCCAGGGTGTCCCCTTCCGCGGCAAGGGCGACCCCATCCTCCACCTTCGCAGTCCTGAAGGCATCACCCGCGAACGCGAGCGAAGCTTCTACGACACCGTCGGCGCCCTCAACCGCGCCCGACTCAAGGAGACCGGCGATCCCGAAATCCTGACCCGCCTCAACGCCTACGAAATGGCCTACCGCATGCAGACCAGCGCCCCCGAGTTGATGGATCTCTCCGGCGAATCCCAGCACACCCTCGACAGCTATGGCGTGAAACCCGGCGAATCCTCCTTCGCCTCCAACTGCCTCCTCGCCCGCCGTCTCATCGAACGGGGCTCACGCTTCGTGCAACTTTACCACACCAACTGGGACAGCCACGGCGGCCCCGGCGAGAACCTCAACAGCGACTTCGAGAAAGTCTGCAAGGATGTCGACCAAGCCAGCGCCGCTCTCGTCCTCGATCTCAAGGAACGCGGAATGTTAGAAGACACCCTCGTGATCTGGGGTGGTGAATTTGGCCGCACCCCGATGGGCGAGAACCGCAAGACCGTCGGCCGCGATCACCACATTGAAGCCTTCACAATGTGGATGGCCGGCGCCGGCCTCAAGAGTGGTTACATCCACGGCCAAAGCGACGAACTCGGCTTCGGCGTCGTCGACGGCAAGGTCCACGTCCACGACCTCCACGCCACCCTCCTCCACCTCCTCGGCTTCGACCACGAACAACTCACCTACCGCTTCCAGGGCAGAGACTTCCGCCTCACCGACGTGCACGGGAAGATCGTGCAGGAAATCCTGGCTTAACGAATTGCTTTTTCCGTTTTCCTCCTCTGATCTTCACTATTACCCAGTTGGCTGGACGGAAGGCACGGGTCTTAAAGTAGTTTAAGGATAACCGACTTCACCGTCCTTTGACGGAATATGTCAGACCACCCGTGTTTTCAATGATGGCTCGATTGGAGAGGGTGAGGAGAAGCTCTGATTTCTAGTCCCGATCTTAAACTCGGATTTTTTCAAGGAATCCTATTTAGAAGTCCAAGTCCATGATGTGATTTTCCCATCCGCCAATCGAAGGGTAATACCGTAGGTTCCCTTCCGCCAGGCATTTGAAACGAGATCTGGTCTCCAGTCTACATAGTTCATCATGGTGCCTGTTTCCCAATCAGGGTCCGGAAATTTCCTGCTTACTATTTCGCGGGTCATTCCAATTTCGACAAAGTCGCCGATTTTATGAATTATTTCTTGTTCTTTGGTGATTCGAGCAATGAGGTCTTCTTTAAATTCTTGACTCGCTATTTCAGTCCACGAAACAGCGAGATCAGATAGGGCTTGAAAAGAAGCCGCAGAAGTTGGCAGCAGCTGATCGGATGTCTTCTCATCTCGGTAGAAGGTTCGGTTTCCGAGAGAGGACTCGAGAGACTCAATGACTCCCTTCGCAGGCATGTTAATGTTCGTGGTGTGCGCTGGCTCCAAGTCACTCGCTCGCAGAATGGAAAGGGCTTTTTGCAGGTCTTCCATTTTCAAAGGAATGGTGGACGAATGAATAATCCCGGATTCATTTAGCATCTCCACCACAACTTCGCTCTCCGAAACCTGGAGCCGAAAGCTGAGATTCTCCGGGAATCCGACTGCTTGAATGATGTATTGAAAGGGGAGGATTTCCTGAGCTCTAATCTCCTGGGTTCCAACTCCAGATTCTTCACTTTCTGCCTGGAAAGCTTGCTCGTTGCAGGAAATCAAAAGAGAAAATCCTACCAGGGTGGAGACTATTTTCTTGATAGAGATCACTGCGTAGATGCTGTTCTCGTGACGATGGAAAGGTCAATAAATCTTCTTGATCGGGCGGGTATAATTTTGCCTGATGGCGAGTTTTCACAGCCCCGTTTTTTGAAGTCCAACCTTTCAATATGAGGTTGGCCCCCAAGCCCTATGTGAGATTTGGAAGACCGCTGGAATCGCACTTGAAAGCGCAAGAAAACACCCCATTCTAGTTGGGTATGAAACTTCTTATCCCGCTCCTTCTTGCGACGATTTGTGTCCCACTCTCATCCCAGGCAGAAGAACGGAAACCCAATATCCTCCTTCTGTTGTCCGATGATCTAAACACAGCGCTCAGCGGATTCGGACACCCACAATGCAAAACTCCGCGGCTTGATGAATTGGCCAAGCACGGCGTCCGGTTTGAGAACATGCACTGCCAGTATCCGGTGTGCGGAGCCTCCCGCGCTTCGTTGATGACCGGTCTCTATCCTTATACGAATGGCATGCTGGGCAACAGCGGCAATCTACGTAAGAACCTTCCCGATGTGGTGACGCTTTCACAACTGTTCCGCAACAATGGCTACCACGCCGGCCGTGTCAGCAAGATTTATCATATGGGTATCCCATTCGAGATCATCGCGGGAACGGCTTATCATGATGACGCCAAGTCGTGGGATGAAACCGTCAACATCAAGGCGCCCGAACAAAATGCCCCTGGCAAGAGAACCGAGTGGTCGCCAAAAGACAAAGGTTCCCAGACATTTACCGGAGTGGAGGCTTCAACCGGTGATCTGGAGCACGCCGACGGGATGGCGGCGGAGGCGGCGATCGAGTTTTTGAAACGCAATAAGGACAAGCCCTTCTTCCTTGGATGTGGCTTCGTGCGTCCTCACGTCCCTCTGGTAGCACCTTCCAAATATTTCGACCTCTACGATCGCGATGCCATGGTCGTTCCGCAAGTTCCCGAGGACGATCTCGACGATGTCCCCAAGATCATTCGCAATTACAAATCCATCGATCGCTACGGCGTGACTCCCGATCTTCACAAAGGATTGCTGGAAGCTTATTACGCCAGTATTTCCTACATGGATGCTCAGGTCGGCCGCGTACTCGATGCCCTGGACGAATTGGGACTGCGGGAAAATACCATCGTGATCTTTTCCAGCGACCACGGATACCTTTTGGGTCAACATCACAAGTTTCAAAAGCAGCACCTGTTTGAAGAATCTACCCGTGTCCCGTTTATCCTCAGCGTTCCTTGGATGACCGATTCGCATGGCACCGCAAGCGGCCACATCACCGAGCTCGTCGACCTCTACCCAACCGTAGCTGAACTCGCTGGATTAACGCCCCCTGCAAAGCTTCAAGGCCTGAGCCTCGGCCCAATCCTTGAAAACCCTGCGACGAATGAGTGGACGAAAAATCTCGCGTTTACGATCAGTCGCAGCGGCGGTGAGTCCATTCGCACACCTGATTGGCGATTCACCCATTGGGGATTCGGAGCAAAAGGCAGTGAGCTTTACGATCGGAAAAATGATCCCAACGAGTTCACGAATCTCGCGAACGACCCGGAGTACTCCGATCACCTGAATCAGCTCAGTGCGCGCTTGAAAACAAAACGGAAAGAAGCTGGATACGACCCAAAGCGATACAAATTAAAATAATTTCCGAGACTCGAATCGTATCAAGCCAGCCTTCCCTTTAGCACGGGCTTTGTTGCTACCGACAACAGAACTTCCCACTGGAGTCGCTGTATTGAATCGCTAACAGGAAATAATAACGCTGTAATCCCAGAGTCATGCCAACATCTCGAACACCTTACCTACCGTTTCCAGGGAAGAGACTTCCGCCTCACTGAGGTCCACGGGAAGATCGTGAAAGAGACTCTGGCGTAGAGGACAGTTCTTGTTCGTTGATGCCTGCGAGGTTCCTGGAATTTCGAAACAAGCATGAGAGGATATTTCCCCGGCTCATTACTTGGACTCGAAGATTGTATACTCAAACTTTGATTCGAAAATCATTTGCTCCACTCGTTGGGATTCCTCTTGCGTGACATCCATATCCGACCAGAGGACGATCGCTTGGTCGGCGCTCTGAGGGGAGATGAGAAGAGGGAGATGGGCATCTCCCGGTGTCTCCGGAAAATAAGTCCAGTCACCTTCCCAATCTTGCCGAACCGGAGGGAGCTTGATCACGGAGCTGAATTCAGAGGCGGAAGGAAAGCGTTCTTTTACGGCATGGAAATTTTCGAAATCAGAGACGATCATTGTGACTTTACTTTCAAGTTCGGCGCGGTCGCCGGCCTTTTTTGCCTTCAGAATGAGGGGAGTGGCGAGGCCAGCGAGAACGGCAATTAATCCGAGGAGGAGCGTGGTAATGTATCCCAAAATCGTGCCGGCCAAGGCCATTCCACCGCCGCCAAGTGTTCCATTGGCGGCCTTGATGCGGGACATTGCCATGTGTCCCATGATGATGGCCGGAATGCCGGTGAGGAAACTGAGGAGGAAACCAAGAAGTCCACAAACAAGGCTGGCAATGGCAAGGCCGGAAGTCGGTGCTTTTTGCTCCGGTTGCGAGTGCGGGGGCGGAAAGGCCGGAGGTGTCTGGGCGTTCATAGCGAGAGATTAGTGAGAGTCATTCGGTATGCGAGGAAGAAGTCCGAGAGAAGTTCGAGGGCGATCAAGGGAAACTAAGGAGCTACAGGTTTTACGACGTCGGCTATTATCGATTGGCTCTTTTAACCCGGTCGACCTCCATCGCGAGAAAGCTAAGAGCCAATCGCTAAAGGCTAATCGCCATGGTGGTTCTAACCGTTCGCTCCGCTTTTCTCCCTAGCTGATCGCGCTACTGGTTCCGGGCCCTCCTGGCCCCGCGCCCGCCTCCAACTGCTTTACCCTAAGAACTTGGTATTGCGCGAACAAAGCCCGCCGGCACCTCCAAAAGGACATGCAAATGATTACTCATCAGGCAACACGATAAATCGCCACCGGCGGACAACTTCCCGCTGAATTCCTTCGGAACCAAAAAACGCCAAACCAATCAAAACGTCTGTCATTTGAAATTAGGAACCCACTGACAAATCGCCCTGGCCAAGAACAGCCACTGCCCAAATAATCCTTGGCATGGCGGGAAGGAAGACTATGTTTTTCGCCATGAATTTCCTTCCTGAAACGCCCTGCGGATGCAGTCCGCTCGCTTTTCCGCTTATTTCTCAGTCTCACCGTTCCCGTTCTCAATCGCCTCAACTCAATTCTTACCCCTCTTCCCCCCTCCCGGACGCGCCCGGGGAAAGCCATCGACAAAACTTCTAGTTTCATAAGAGTAATGGGAAAAACCTCAAAACGAATCCAACGAGTTGAAACAGACCAGGGTGTGGTCTGGAAAAAATACCCGGAGCCTCCCCTGGAAAAGACTTTTTTTGTACTTCAGGCATGGATTGCAAAGATCACAGGAGCGAAGATTCTATGTGTCACAAAATCAAAAGGGGGTATTAATGCCCTGCATGATGAGGCTGACCGGCTCAGGCTATTTTATGATAAAGGAATTAGGGTTCCCCGGGTGATTGATCAAGACGATGAGTGCATTTCCATGGAGGATATGGGCACCGCATTGCCGATTCATTTAAGAAGCATCCCTGATGATCAAAAAGAGGGAATCCGTCTGGTGAAACTTGCCGCCCAGGGACTTGCAGATATACACCAAAAGGATTTGGCCCACGGCAGACCCCATTTAAGGGACATCGTATGGTCCAAAAAAGATCAAGCCATCTGTTTTTTAGATCTGGAAGAGAATGTGATGGATCTGATGCCTCTGAACAAGGCCCAGGCTAGAGACATATGGTTATTTATGGGTTCGACCGCCCGCTACCTTACTAACGATATTGATATCTTGACATCCATCTACGAAATTTATCGCAAGGATGCACCTGATAATATTGAACCTGTCTTACTTGGACTTGTTAAAGCAATTAGGCCCTTTGGCTGGTTTGCGAACACTTTTCCCGATTCCTGGTTAGGCAGTGATATTAAAAATATTCTCGCCAGCCAAAAAGCCCTTGAGACGTATCTTTAAGATATTCCCAATGGGACTTTGCCTCTTGGTAATCTAACACACGACTTCCCGGGCCGCTCATCGTCAGCTTCTCTTTCAGGGCGAAGAAAAAGAGCAGTTCAGGGTGCTGATGCGGTGCTTGGGAGTAAGAAGTTCGTCAACGGTTTCTTCGAAAACCAAAGGGATCGTTTCAGTCCGAAACGGAAGGACGGAGCGCGCAAAACGCGCGGCTCCTTGAAAGACCTCGCCGAAGAAATTTGGAATCTTGAACACTGGTTCGCCAATCGCAAACGTGAGAACTGAGCAAGCGCGATGAAGACGCGCTTGGTGGGCGCAGCCCCCTCTGCACCGCAGAAGTGTTGGTCTTTTTGGAGCACCTTACTTTCCGATCAACAATTGATCGATCAGGGACGAGGTGTCTTCGAGACTCTTGTCACTGCCTTCGCGAGTGGCCCAACCGGAGAAGCCAACCTCCTTGAGCGCGACACGAACCTTGTCCCAATCAACGTCGCCTTCTCCGAGACGGCAGAAGCCGTTTTTCTTGCCCCAGTCCTTGATGTCCAACTTCACATTGCGGTTTCCGAGGGTGCGGATCCACTCTTCGGCTGGAGCAAACTTTTGCATGTTGCCAATGTCAAAGTAGGCGCCCACCCAGGGGCTGTTGAAGGCGTCGATATAGTCCCGGAACTTGTCGGGCGATTCGCAAAAGCCATTCCAGACGGTCTCGATGAGAATGCGCACGCCGAGTCGGCTGGCGAGGGGAAGGACCTTACTTACTTCGGCGATGGAGCGATGCCAAACGTGGTCGTGCGTTTCGTTCGGGCCGCTCACCTTACCGGGGACAAGGAGCACGGCGGAACCACCCAGACGATGGGTGGCGAGAATGTTGTCCTTCATCATGGCAATTCCTTTGGCGCGCGTTGCTTCATCCGGGCTGCTCAAGCGGGTCCCCCAATGCCAGCCGCAAACCTGACCATGAAACATGACTCCGGTTTCGGCGGTGGCGGCGGCGTAGGCGTCCGCTTCATTCGCGTTGCCACTCTCCACGCCATCAAAGCCCAGCCCTTTGAGTCGTTTGAAAAAGTCGAGGGGAGATTCACCTCTTTTGCGGCCACCTTTGACGGCTTTGAAGATGTGACCTTCCAGATTAGGGCCGGATGCAGGTTTGGCGTCTTGCGCAGTTGCATCGGAAGCGGTGAGCGCTCCGACGGAGGCAAGACTGGTGGTGGTAAGAAACTGACGGCGGGTGGTTGGTGAATTCATATCGTGACGGGCAATTGCAAGACAGCCTGATTGATGATCGGCGATTGTCGATTTTTCAATGCGCTTTCTCGGTCAGATGCCGGGATTGAGTTGGCGCCCAGCAATGCCCGGGCGCGCGCCGCTCAGAGGTCCCAGATAACCGACCTCATTTCTTCGACTTCTTCTTAGAACCTGACTTCTTCTTTCCGCGCCCTTCCCCGTCCTCCGGCTTTGGCTCAGGTTGCTTACGCCAGATTGGATCCTTCAGGCGGCGATCAAACTTGAAGGGACTTTTGCCATTCATCGTGACCTGCACCTGAACCGGAGGAAAGAGGTCGTTCACCACGTCAAGCTGCACATGCGTGATATTCGGAGCCCAATGCCCCTTCTTCACGAACCATTTGTGTCCGTCAGCGTGCAGATAGAGGATCGGTTTCTTATACTTCGAAGCCGCCTTGAGGAAGCTCTTGAGAAACTTCGGCGCTTCTCTCTCGGCAGAGGCCTGCGCAAAGATCACAGCAGCGCGCGAGTCTTCGCGGTGCTCCTCAAATTGCCTGGCGACCCACTCCGCATTGTCCAGGTGACGTCCCTTCCACTCCCCTTTGTCATGAACGAGCCCACCCACGTGGTTGATCCCCAGCATAAGAACGCCCTTGATCAAAAAGGCCATATTCTCCGGCCGTTCCATCTGCCGCTCAACCAACACGCCCTCGGGCATCTTCCAGTTCTTGTCGAAGCCCATGAAGTGCTTTTTCCAATACCCCCAATGGCGCTCGGGATCAATCTGATCGTTCCACTCATTGTCCCCGGGAACAATGAAGGTCGGAATCTTATTCCCCGCCCGCAGCAGTCCCGCGACTTTCGCATACTCCGACTCGGCCCAATCCTTGTTCTTTCCTGTAACGATGTCACCACAGTGAACCAGGAAGGCGCTGCTCGGATTCTCGTTCTCCAATTGAATAAAGCGTGTAAGCGCAACCTCTGCCTCGACGGTGTAGGGGCCGCAGCCCATGGCAGTGAAGAACAAGGGCGCGGGCTCAGTCTGGCCTTGCGAGCTCAGCGTTGCGGCAATGAAAAGACGAAAGAGAGGGCGAATCATTCCTGCTCCTACGCGACCTCGCTCCCATCCTTTTCGAAAAGAAAAGGATGAGCCCCCCACTTACCATTACCGGGTTTGCCGAAGTGGAGGCCCGCCCGGTAGGTTTCGTGGTTTGCGCGGAGCTGTTCGACGAGCTCCCCATGCACCGCGGCGACGTCGCTCTGCTGGCGCGGGTCCTCCTTGATGTCGAAGAAGCCGGTGATCAATCGCTCAGGACGGCGGAGGCAAGCATTCGCGCGAGTTGTTCGCGCCGGAGGTCAGACCAGGATGTTCGAGCCAGAAATTCCGAACTCTTCCGCTCCGGGCTTCTTCGGGAATAGGCCGGTCCTTTCATTTTTCCTGAAAAGACCCGTATGGGTCAATCTGGTAGGCGCGGTATCTAGAGAAGCCTCGTTGAACATCCCAGACCTGTTTCAAGAAACCATTCTCAATAACAAAGCTGCTCCCGTAAGAGCGGGGAGGAGATCCAGGAGTCCACAAGACGCCGGGGTTAAGGCTCCAATTGCGGAGGTCGAGGCTGCTTTGCCATCTGAGTGAAATATCGGGTTTGGAGGGCTCCGGAGGTGCGGTGACAACGCCCGGCCCCGGGTATTCGATGGTCATGCCATCGAAAGCGTACTCGATCCCATTGGAGATTCCGTTGAGGTTGGCATCCCCGTCGAAAGAGCCATCCTGACCGGCGGCAACATTGTTGGCCTGCCAAGTCAGGAAACCGGCGGGAGTGATGAGCACATTATCAACCCACCCGGTGTCCGCCACGCTCGAGACGGATCCGTCCTTTTCATAGGTCCAGCTGAGGGTGTGGATGCCCGCCGGAATGAGCGCGATTTCCTTCTTCCAGCCGGTACCGAAATTTTGAGGGTAAAAATCGCCCGAGATCCCCGGTATGCCGGGTAACTCGGCCCCGTCGATGCGGAAGCGGAGGAAATCAAAATCCTTCTCGGACGAGACCTTCCACCCGAATCGCACCTCGGCGGGTCCGGTGACGGTGGTTTCCAGGCGACTGCTCTGGTTATCGTCGATGTCCCCGCTTTGGGCCGCATCCACCCCGCCGGGAAGGCGGGAGGTGTAGGTCTGGGAAAACCAGTTGTTGTTCCCCGATGTCGTCCAATCGCGATCAGGCACATCCGGTCCCTCCGCGAGTCTGGTGTAGACGACCTTGTCGATCCATCCCGCGTCGTCGCCCTTCGATGTAGAACCGTCCTTACTGTATGCCCAGCTGAGGACGTGAGTGCCGGCCGGGACGAAGATGATTTTCTGTTCCCAGGCTCTCTCACCTGAAATGCCACGCGCTTCCGGAGTCTCCGCTCCGTCGATGCGGAAACGGAGGAAATCCCAGGGTGCTTCAGACGAGACTTTCCACCAGAACTTGAGCTGGCCGGGGCCGGTGACGGTGGTTTCAATCCGGGAGGTCTGGTTGTCTCCAAGGGGTCCGCTCCGGGCGGCGTCCACCCCGTCACGGCTTATCCCCGACTGGGTGTAAAATATGGCGTCGCCGGTGTAGGTCCAATCGAGATCAGGCGCATCCAGTCCCTCCGCAAGTGGGTTGTAAAAAATCTGATCGAGCCATGCGGCGTCCGAACCCACCGAAACGCTGCGGTTCTTTGTATATATCCAGCGAATCGTTTGAAATCCCGGTGGAATGTAAACTGCTTTTTGCACCCAGTCTACTTCGCCTGAAATGCCAGGTGCCTGGGTGCTCTCCGCCCCGTTGATGCTGAGGCGGAGGTAATCCGCGCTCTCCTCGGACGAGACCTTCCACCAAAAGTAAAGAAAGCCCGGGCCTCTGACGTCTGTTTCGATCAAGCAGAGTTCGTTGTCTTCGAGGTCTCCGCTCTGAAGGGCAACCACTCCGTCATGACTTTCGTCTGTCTGTGCAATCCACTCCGCTTCGGCGCCGCTACCAATGTTCACCCAGTCGAACCCGGGCGTATTCAGGGCTTCCGGGATGGAATCGAAGCCGATCTGGTCGACCCAAGCGGTGTCCGCCAGACGCGATACGCTGGCATCTTTGGCGTAGATCCAGCTGAGGGTGTGTTCGCCTGCGGGCACGACGATCGCGACCTGCTTCCAGTCCAGATCGCCCGAGATTCCCTGGACGTCTGCTTGTTCCACACCGTCGATTCGGAAGCGAAGAAAGTCGTAATCTTTCTCGGAGGAGACCTTCCACCAAAAGGTGAGTAAAGTGGGGCCGTTAACGGTGGTCTCCAACCGGCTCTCCTGACTGTCGCTGATGTCGCCGCTTTGCCCGGCGTCCACCCCTTCGTGTGTCACGACCGACTGCCCTGACCATTCGGCATCACCACTGGAGTTCAATGGGGAATCACTGGTGTCGAGGGCTTCGGCCAGTTCGATGGTCGCTGGCGAGAAGCGGTAATCATAAATAAAGGCTTCATCCAGAAGTGGTGGGTCATCCGTATCGGCTCCATCCGTATCAAATTGCCAACGGACCGTGTGATTACCCGTGGGGATCGCGATCTGATAATTGCGTTCGTTCAGCTCGCCGGAAAGCCCATTCTCGTGGAGTTCCTCTCCATCAAGGAAGACCCTGAGTTCGTCATCATGCAATTCAGACTGGGTTGAACCCCGGTATTCCAACACGCCGGGACCTATGACGGTTCGTTCGAAGTAGCTGGATTGATCGAATCCGAGGCGGTCGGAGCTTGAGAAATTCATCCCGTTTCCGTTTTGGACGTCCACTGAGCTCCATGGCCGATCGACCCCCGTGGTGAAAAAGGAAGACAATCCCGAAGTGGTCAGGGTGGCTCCGTCTGCGACTTGGAACTGAAAGGCCGATCGGGTGAAATTGACAGGCTCCGCAGCTTCGATGGAGACTCCCGGCGAGAGAGCTGAGTCATCGATGGTGACGTCGCTGGACACGATGATCGGGCCGCTGGTGAGATTAATCGTCTTGCCATTCAGGTCAGGGGCGAAGGTGATGCTTCCCCCGAAGCTCACGGCACGGCGCAGCGACCCCGGACCGCTGTCGTTCGTGTTGACTACGACCTGGTTCAAGTCCAGCGGTAAAAGGGTCAGAGTATACCTCCCGGTGTCAGGATCCCTTGGAGACAACCTGGACTGATAGGTCGTCGGGGTGTTCGTCAGGTTGAGGATCCCTTCGTTGTTAAAGTTTAAAAACTGGGTGTCCAAAGGGAATGCCACATTAAAGATGCCAAAGGTTCCCTGTTCGCCATCACAGTCGTTTCCCTGGGTGCGGGCAATCCAGAGGGTGGCGGTGCCACCCGGTTGGATCACATTCGAGCTATTGCCGGCTCGCGGGCTGTCACAGCAGGAGATGCCGACGCCTGAGATGAGCAGACTTGCGGTCGAAAAGTGGCCGTTGACGATTTCCAGGTCGAAGGTGCGCCCCTGCCCGTCCGGTTCGGGGGAGGCCGGGAATTGCGCGCTGACTCTCATCGTGAAGACAATGAGAAAGAGAAAAGAAAGAGTGAGTGTAGCGAGATAACGAACCCCACGACAATTTGAAGACCTCGATATTCTTCTTGCACAATTTTGCATTACCCACCCTTGACTGGATCTCGAAAGTTACAAGTCCTCAAATGTGAAAAGTCTGTCGCCTCAAATGTGGGCTTGGACGTCACTTGAAACGCCATGTGCCACGCCTGTAGAGGGAGTCATAAACGTCAACCAAGGGATCCACGTGAATCGCCACCTCCCTTTAATCAATGATTGCCAGAAATTGCCTTTCCAAGACCGGATCGGAAGGCTGATCGGAGCCCGGGGAGCTTGCTGCCTTTGGTTTTAGGCCCGGCCCTCCGGGGCGTGGTCGGGTCGAGGGGCGAAGAAGACTTCCATGCGGTGGTGGAGATCGTCGTAGAAGCGCTTCTTCATTACCTCAAGAGTAGCGACCCGTTCGGGGCCTTCCTGTTCGGCAATCAGCTGTTCGGTGCGCATCTTTTCCTCGAAGGATTTTTCCATATCGATCATTGAATCGAGGAATTCGCGGGCAGCGCGGGAGTGTTCCACGCCATCGACGAGGGCGTGTTCGAGACGTTTGTTGCGGGTGACGGCGATGAGGTTTCCTCCGGCGAGTTGATTCATGTAGCGGCGTTGGCTGGTGCGGTAGGCATGGTGTTCGGTGTCGTAGCCAATTTCGTCGCGGTCGAGGAGGGTGTCGTAGGGGCCGGGTTTGGTGAAGAACTTCACGATGAGCGGGATGGTATCGACCAGCATAAAGAGGGCGGTGAGGATGAAGTAGGTGGTCAGTGCGAAACGACCTCCCTCGTTGCCCGCTTGAAAGAGTTTATGGAGGGCGAGGGTCTGGGTGAGGATGTCGCGGCGGGGTTCCTTGGCCATGGCAGCGAGGCGTGTCTTTTCCTCCACAGAGACGTCGGCCAGGCTGTTCTGGGTGCGCTCGAGTTCGGCGAGGCGGGTGTCGATTTGCAATTTGATCGTTTCGCGAAGGGCATTTTGTTGGGTGACGAATGCCTGGGCTTGATCGGATTCGACCTGACGTTGGAGGGTGGAGATCCGTTCGTTTTCGAGTCGGTTGGCGGCTTCGATTTCGGTGAGGCGGAGTTCGAAGGTCGCGATGGAGGCCTGTTCGGCTTCGCGAATTTGAGTTTGGAGGGAGGCCTTCTCGGCAGTGATGTGTTCGAGGAGGGAGCCGAGTCGCCTTGATTCTTCGCGACGTGGAATGAGTTGATCAGAGCGGATGGATTTGGCGCGGGGACCTTCGCCGAGTAGGCCGGAGCGCTGGCCGTTGAGCTCGCGCTCGAACTCGGTCTGCCAGAACCCGAGTTCGGTTTGAAGCTTCGCGTAGAGGGGGGTGAGTTCGGAGGACTGGGTCTCGACGAGTTCCAGGCGGCCGGTATAGGGTGCGGTGGAATTGGTGATGGCGGCATCAAGCTCCTTCTGTTGTTCCGGAGTGAGACCGGGGATGGCGGCAGTGGCATCGTTTCGATCCTGAATGATGAATTTCGCCTGGAAGGATTCGTTCCAATCGTCGCGAAGCTCGGCCACCTTTTTTTCGAGTTGGACGATATGGAGTCCGATTTTCTCCTTGGGTTCGACGTAGGAGAAGCGGACCTCCTCGATGTCCCCGGCGCGGTCGTTTTCGATTTCCACTGAGACCGTGTCCCGGAAGAGGAGGAGAACGAGGGGGTGGGCGATGGTGAGGCCCATGAGAATCGCGACCACGAGACGGAGGGAAAACTGGGCCAGTTTCCGATACCACGGGAGGTAGGGCCGGTATCCGGCGAGGAGAGCCCGGTCGATGGTGAGGATGATGAGGGCCCAAACCGTGGCGACGGAGTAGATCACGAAGGGGTCGTCGATGATGGTGGAGAGGGCGTAGGAGCAGGCGATAAAGGCGAAAGCGCAGGGGACCAACACGGTGGCTCCGAAGGCCACGTATTTGCGTTGTTCCCAATTAGGGCATTGCTCGAGAGTCTCGGTGCCGGCGCCAGAGAGCCAGAAGAACACGCGTTTTAGGGTATGGGCCATAAAGGTAAGGACATTACCCCTGCAGAGAGGGGGCTCTTTCAGGGGGCTATAGGGCTTCAAGTAATTCAGCCACCAATATTTGGCTCCATCCGGGGAACTTGGGCAAAGAAAGATGCCGGGGCCGTTGACAGCCCTACTTCGACCAATTTTGGATCAGGTCCGTTGGAGCGCCGAACTGCGGTGGGATCGGAAAGCTGGTGTCCGGTTGATTGTCGGAGCTGTAACGCTCCTGCCAATGCACGGCATCGAGCGCGAAGGCCGAGTCCCCATCGAGAATCTCAGGCGGCGGCGCGAGCGCTGCTGAGTCGTCTTTCGCATTCACGGAGAGTCGAAACACGAGCAGGTTTAAGTCTCCCGCCCGCAGCGCACCCTCGTCGAGCTTCCACTTGCCCTCCCCCGCTTTCTCCAGTGGCTGACCGTTCAGGAAGACGCTCGCCTCGGGCTGCGACTCCCATCGGACGAGGCGCTTGCCCGGCTTTAGCCCGGTGGGCGTGCGCAGCAAGGTTCGTAAATCACGGTACTTCGCCCCCGGCACAGCAGGACCGGGGGCACTCCAACCTTCTTGTGAACGGCGGATATCGGGATCCTGAGGGAGTTCGGCGGGAACCGACAGATCAGTAGCCCGGTGGACGGCCTCGAAGAGCGAGCGCCGGAATGCCGGATTCGCGAAGGCATCGCGGGTCACGCTGATCGATCGGCCACCGTCACTGCGAATGGACCTACCCGGTGTCCCCTTTCCGCCGATGGTGACAAGAGGCAACGCCCCGATCCCGGCCGGAACGTTTCCGCCGGTGGTCAAGACGGCGTCGGCAGTGTTGAGATGTGGGTTTCGATCGGGACCGCCAATCACGAAACTCACCCGGAAGGTCGGGTCGAGGAAGCGCCGTGAAAATGCCTGAAGTTCCCGGCTGGCCTCGGGTGCCCCGGCAAACACCAGCAGGTGTGGCCGCCGGTCGTGTCCGAAGCGGAACGGTTCGCCGCCAACGAGTTGGTCGCTGGTGATGGTCGGGCAAACGTGTTGCTCGATGTGGCCGATCACCAGATCGAGGCCGGTGAAGTGGCTGACATACGGCCAGCGCGCCGGATTATACATCACGTCGGTGCAGTCGCGCAGTAGAACGGTGTCCATCCCTGCCCGCACCATCTGGCGCAGTCCGAAGGGGCGTCCGAGAACACACATGTTGGTGTGGACTCCGGAGAGGATCACGTGTTCGACGCCCCGGTGCTGGAGGATATTCCAGACGAGGTCACCTTCGGACGCGATGTAGTCACCGTCCGCGATCTCCAGCAGCGCGTTCTGCTTCAGCCAAGGAGTCCCCGGCTTGCGGCCATCGGCTTCCAAACGCGCCGCCCACTGGTCGTTCTCCCATTTCGATTCGTCTTCACCGCCATCGGATTGATCGATGGGATACGCCCCTTTCTCTTCGGCCGGGATACGGTGACACCAAGCGCCCATGTCTGGAGGAGAATTTTTCGCGGCCCGGACAGAGAGCGCGCGCTCCCGAGCCGGGTGGGTTTTGTAGGCGGGCATGCAATCGCTCGGCGAATGGATAATGATGGCGCCACGCTCCCGCGCGACCCCGAGCACGGCGTTCAGGCGCGGTGCGAACTCGTTCACCCGGCGCACTGCGGTCACCGAGTGGTGCGAGTCCCACATGTCACAGACGATGATCGCCGTCTTGCCCGGATCCCACTCCGCTGTGCGCCAGGTGTTGGTGATTTCACCGCGCTCGCGAAGGGTCAGCGAAAGCGGGGCACCGGGGAGATGGGAGGTCATGGTAATCAGGGCGAGGAGTGGCGCGGCCAGCCGGAGGGGCGTGGCAGGCGCGTTATTGGTGAACATGGCCTGTCTCTTATACACATCTGACGCTGCC
>CAJXVQ010000085.1 GCA_913060685.1 uncultured Verrucomicrobiales bacterium | reverse complement strand
CTGCAGGCGGTGGGGTCGCGTAAAGGGCATTCGCCCCACGCGATTGGGGTTGCTTGAGGGTGGGGGGAGGAACGTCGAACGCCGAACGTCCAGTGTTGAATTTTGAATGTGGACTTGGTTGAGGGGAAGTCTCGCGCAGAGGCGCAGAGGTTTTTTGGACTTAGGGACTTGAAGATCAACATTTCACGCTGAACACCTCACATTTGATTTTTGTATGGGGACTTGGTTGGGGGAAATGGGAGTTCGTCCCGGCGCTTGTTTGCCCTTACTTTTTCTCGACACGACCGAACTTTCCGTCCCCCGCAAGCGGCCACATGATCGTGCCTTTTCCGGAACCGTCGGTGGTCGTTTCGGCCAGGGGTGAGGTGTCGGTAAATTTGCTGATGAGGTCCACGGACTCGGTCATTTTGTAGTCGGAATTCGGGGCACCGGTGAATTCGACAAGGACATCCGGGCCGACCACGGTCACGGAGTCGATGACGATCGTGGAAGGTACGAGGAAATCAGCCGGGCTCATGGTGCCAGCCGCGAGGGCTGCGATATCGTCGTCTCCGACGACCCCGGCAAAGAGTGCCACGTCGTCCAGCAGGCCGGTGAAGGCGCGGGACCCGGCGTTCTCAGCAGGGCCCCCGATGATCAACTGGCCGTCCTGATTGGCGATGTCGATGCCGTCATAGTCGGAAATGGCATTGTAGATTCCGCCGACCTGGACTCCGTCCAGGAAGGTTCGTCCGTAGGCGCCGCCGTCGTCAGGGTGGCCGGAGTTGGCAAGGACAAAGGCCACGTGGTGCCAAGCGGGAGTCTCCCCATTGTTGGCCAATGCGTTGGTGGCATCGGGGCTGAACCAGTTCGTCGGCAGGCCGTCTCCGTGCATGCGCACATCCATCTTGTCGCCGTTGCTGCCATTATTTCCAAATCCCTCGACCTGCCAGCGATTATAGCTGCTCCCCGAGCCACTTGGCAGGACGCGGGTCGTCATGAGCCGGGTGTTGTTGTTTTCCTGAAGAGCATCCTCCCCCTTGACCCAGAACATGATCGTAAAGGCGTTCGGATCCGGACCGAGATCGCTGGTGAAGGCGTCGGTAAACAAGGCGCTGTTCCCATCGAAGGACGCCGATTGCGTGCCCGCGATGGCCCCCGGGGTGTCGTCTGACACGGCCGGATTGAAGAGTCCGACCAAATCATCGGCGAAGTCTCCGGCCGGATCGTTGTAAGGATTTCCGTCATCCTCGAAATCGTAGTAAGCAGTGAGGGAGACCCCTTTACGCGGAGTGGTGAAGCTCACCGCATTCGACCAATCACTGCCATTTGCGTTGGAGGCATGGAAGCGGACAAAGTAGATGGTGTTCGGGTCGAGGCCCGTGATGTCATAAGAGATCAGGTTGTCCGCCACCTGATCCGGAAAGCCCTGCGAACCACCGCCGGGTGCGCCTGTCCAGGTCGGGATGTCCGACTCAGCCATGTCTTCCTGTGCCCAAACCATCGTGACTCCGGCATCGGCCAGGAGCAGGGTGCTTTCGATCGAAGCTCCATCCGCAAACACGCCGACCACCATCGGGTCGCTCAGTTCCGGGACCGGGTTTTCCAGCGGTGTCGTAAAAGTGTTCGGGGCCGACCAGAACTCGGTGGCGGGTGCCGGACTCGTGGCATGGACCCGGAAGAAGTAGGTCGTGTCTTCACTCAGCCCGGCCAGGGTTGTCGCCATCTCTCCCGCCGCCTGAGCACCGAGGCTTGTGCTGCCACCATCCCAACCGGAGTTCGTGGCTCCGGGATCGCTCGTCCCCCAGTAGATTGTTACGGCATCGGCCGCCTCGTTGACGCGGGATGAAACATCGGCTTGGTTGAAGGTGACGCCGCTTGCTTCCGGCCGGGTCGCCCAGAAACTGCTGGTGGTCAGATAATTGTTATCAAGGACCGCTCCTCCGGTGATCCAGCCGATTTCAAGAAAGTTCTCGGCCCGGGCATGAAAGTGGAATCCCCACCCCGTGCTGAACGGGGCCTCGAGTTCGTTGTTCCCCCAGAAGACCGGTCCGGGGTTTCCATTGATCATGTTCTCGGCCTCGTGAAACACTGCTGAGCCGGCAATTTCGGAATTCACGGTTGCGACCGCATTCACCCGACCGGTGTTGAGCCCGCTGTCCTGGTCGGAAGACTCGATGACGATGAAGGGAAGATCCGCCGGTATGCGCGAATCGGAGGAGCGGATGTCATGGATCAGGTCGACGAGGTTTTCTTCATATTCCGGGATGAAGCTTCCGTTGCTCTCAACTTTTTCATTGAAACCCTGCAGCCAGGCGAAGCCGCAGATTTCGTAGGTTGTCGCATCGCCAAACATGGCATCCTCGGTGGGGTTGATCGAATTGTTCAAAACACCATCGTCGGCAAGATCCGAATCGAGGTTGTCGAGGAATTGGGTGAACTGCTCGGCCGTGGTCGTGAAGTGCGGACCGACCACGCCACCGCGGGCCGCGACGGCGGAGGGCGGACGCCAGTCCTCGGCGAGTGTCGTCCCGCCCTTGTCCGACTTAAAGAGGAAGACGGGATCGGGAGTGGCATCGCCAATGCGAATCCCCATGCCCAACTCCGCACCGATCATCGATCCGAAATTGGTCCCCACTCCGAACCCGGGACTCAAGGGGCCGAAACCGACAAAGTTGTTGAGAGGATCCTTGCCCGGCTGCACCTCTTTCAGCGAACCGTTGCTGGAATCATAGTGGGCACACCAGATGTCGCTGCGGGGGTTCAGCCAATCCGAATTCAGGCTGTCCTTGAAGGTGTGGGGTAAATTGGAGAGGTAGGTCGTCGCGGCCGGTGACCCGCTCAGGAGAAATTCCATGGTTGGAATGTTCCAGCCGTCGGTGGAGCCATTGTCATAGGTGTAGGCCTGTCCCTCCATGTTGGACTGACCGGCGAGTAGGAAGATTTTGAGGCTCTCCTGCGCGGAAAGTTCGGGAAGAGACAAAAGGCTCAGCAGGACAAGAGTCGTTGTTTTCATGGGTCTTATTGGGTTGGAAATCCCTGATCGCCGTCGGACCTAAACGACCCGGGAGGCGGAGTAGGGCGATGTACGGTGAATCAACACGGTCTCGATCGGTCTTGTAGTAATACCCGAAATAAACATCGTTGTTTCAGATATGATGATTTTGAAGTTCCTTGGAAAGGCCTTCAGAACAGCCACCCGGGGTATTTCGATTTCAGTAAGTCGAGAGAGAGGCGGGCCGGAAACAAACTGTCGAAGTTGAAATGATTGCGCCGGGCAAATCGTAGCCATACGACGCGCTCAAGCTAGGAACCGCATTCAAACCAGCGGTTCTTTAGCAACCTGACGGTTCAAAATGAGCCGTGATCGTGATATTTTTCGTATGGATGTGAGACGCAAATTTCTGGTAATCGTAATGACGGGTTTCATGACCTTGAAGCCTTGTTCATCCAAGGCAGAAGAGAACCAGGGATCGATGGCGTTCGATCCGCATGCCCGGCAGTTTTTCAAGAGCAACTGCACATCCTGCCATGGTGAGAAGAAGCAAAAAGGGGATGTCACGCTCCACGATCTCAAGATGGATTTCGGGTCGGCGGAAGAGGGTCGACGTTGGATGACGGTTCTCGCTCAACTCGAAAACGGCGAGATGCCACCCGATGATGAAGATCAGCCCGGCCATGCGGAGCGCGAAAGGATGATCGCGGGGATCAGGAATCAGTTTCGCCTGGCGGGTAACCCGATTGAGTTGCTTCGGTCCGCTCCCAAATTCGGCAACTATGTCGATCACAGGCAACTCTTCAGCGGCGAACACAAAGGGCCATCGTATTCCCGGCCAAGGATCTGGCGCATCAGCCCCTACATTGATGGTCAGAGTAGTCCCTTCAGTTTGTCCCAGGAGGAAGGCTTCAAGGATTATGCCCACATGTGGAGTATGGACAAACCCACTCTCGAACTCCTGCTGGTTAAGGCGAAGACGGTGGTGGACAAACAGATCGGTCCGTCCGTGGACGATTTGAAACTTCAGGATGAGATTTGGAAAAATCAGATTCTTAGCAAGCGACGCAAGCTGCAGAACGAGATCAAAGGATTGGAAAAGTCCCTCGCCAAAGATTCCGGGAATGCCGGTCTCGGGAAGAAGTTGGAAAACCTTGCGAAGCAACTGAAGAACAACGAAGCCACCGATTTTGAGAAGGACAGAAAGAGGCCTTCCAACACGTTGGCCGGCTTACAGAAAAATGTCTATTGGCGCATTGCCTATGGCGATGAAATGCCGCCGCAGGCTGACTTGGAGGACGCGGTCACGCGACAGCTGAAAACGGCCTTGCGACGACAACCTTCTGTCGGGGATATCACCAAAATGTCCGCGCGCCTTGGAGAAAGCATCGCTTCCTTTGGCAATAAGACCGGGATGCAACTCACCATGACTTCCATTCTCTTGATGCCCGAATCGATCTACCGGATGGAGATGGGACTTGGAGAAAAGACGCCCGATGGCCGGCGAAAATTGAATCAGGCCGAGATTGCCTACGCCTTGGGTTATGCCCTCACCGACTCGGGACCGGACAAGGAAATCATGAATGATCTGGCCGGCGATCAACTCGGAGATCCGGCGGTCATCAGGGCTCACGTGGAACGGATCTACGAAAGCGCGATCTCCGGCACTGCGAAACGAAAGGGCAAAGCCGAACGGGTGTTACGCTTTTTTCAGGAGTATTTTGCCTACCAGGGAGCCACCGATGTTTTCAAGGATGGCTCCCGGCATCCGGGTCACAATCCCCGTCCCAGTGATCTGATCAAGGACACCGACCTTCTGATTCTGCATTTTCTGAAACAGGATAAGGATGTCCTCAAGGAATTGCTGTCCACGGATATTGCCTTCATCCGGCACGTGCCGGCACGCCCGGGTTGGGAAACGATCTCGTCATACAACGTCACTAAAAAGGCGGTGAGAGGAGAGAACCTCATTAGCGGTGAGAAGAATCAAAACAATCAACGATATGTCATGCGCCTCACCGGTCAGCGCGCCGGCATCCTGACCCAGCCCAGCTGGCTGACTGCACATTCCGGCAACTTTGACAATGATCCGGTAAAGCGGGGAAAGTGGATCTACGAACACTTGCTGGGGGGCATCATTCCAGATGTCCCCATCACGGTGGATGCCACCGTCCCGGAAGATCCTGACAAGCCTCTGAGGGCGCGCTTCGAGAAAACCCGCGACGATTACTGCATGAGATGTCATGCCAAAATGAACCCGCTCGGCATGGCCTTCGAGATGTTCGACGACGTGGGACGTTTTCGTAAAAAGGAACTGTTGCGCGACAACAAAACTCTCGTGGAAGTTGATGCCCGCGGTGGCATTGCCAAAAGCGGTGTGCCCGAACTGGACGGCCCGGTCGACAATGCTCTGGGGCTGATGAGCAAGCTGGCGGATAGCCCTCATGTGCGACAGGTCTTTGTTCGCCACGCCTTCCGTTACTGGATGGGGCGCAATGAAACTCTCGATGATTCACCCACCCTGATGGCCGCCGACAAGGCCTATGTCGAAAGTGGTGGCAGTATGAAGGCACTCGTGGCCTCACTGCTTTCAAGTGATTCCTTTTTGTATCGCAAAGACTTCGATAAGAAGCACTAATTGAAGAGATTGATTATGACCGTCACACGCCGAGATTTACTCAAGGGACTCACGCTGGGAAGCGGAGGCCTGGTCCTTTCACCGCTGATTGGCCAACTGGCGGCCCAGGCCGCGGGCAGGAACGAATTCCCGCAACGTTTTGTCTTTGTGGTGAAGTCCAGTGGCCTGACTCCGGGATACGTTGTCCCGGAGAACTTCACCGACGATTACGTCGTTCAAAAGGACAGCTACATCGCGGGTGAAGGTTACACCAGCGGGATGCAGTTGAATGACGGCGACACCTTCATCTCGCGCTCATTGAAGGATGCCGTCCTGAACGAATCGATGAAATCTCTTGAGCCCTTCAAAGACCGCTTGACGATTCTGCAAGGCCTGAGCGGGAATATGGTCACGGGAGGCCACATGTCGGGTTATGGTGCCATGAGTTGCATGAAGGACATGATGGCCGAGACAATCGACCACAAGATGGCCATGCTCTATCCGTCGGTGTTCTCTCATTTGGGTTTGTCCACAGTGACAGCCACGATGGGCGCACGCTTCGCTGATTCGGTGTGCTACCCTGGAATTTCGGCGGCCAGCAGCACGAAGACTTTGCCCTTCCATGGGAGTCCCACGCAGGCCTATCAGTCGCTCTTCGGTTCGGTGGCCACCGGCAGGGACCGCGAGCAGTTCCAATCGCAGGGCAACCTTTTTGATTATCTTGGGGAAGACGTGAAGGCCTTGCGCCGAAATCTCGCGGGGAGTGAAAAAGAAAAACTCGATCACCACCTCGAGGCCATCGAAGGACTGCAGAAGCAGCGTCAGGGCATTCTCGGGATGTCCGAGCAGATCAAAAAGGGTAAGCCTGAGTTTGACGAAAAGTATCGCGCGATGACGATTGAGGATCGGCTTGAGGCTCATTGCGAGATTGCCGCCGGAGCACTCATCTCGGGTCTCACGAATGTCGTGACCATTAGGACGGATGGCCTCGGTTCGGAGTACACCAAGTTGGGATTTGCAAGTGGCCAGGTGCACGGCATCGGCCATGGCAAGGTGCCTGAAGGAAGCGACTCAGTCGATCACGCCCGTGGCTTGATTCGAGGTTTTCAAGTCGACAAAGTAGCAAAAATTGCAGCCAAACTTGCGAAGATTCCCGAAGGCAACGGCAGCATGCTCGACAACACGACCATCATCTATTTCTCCGATGTGGGAGATAAGCATCATGCTTCCAACAAAGAGTGGCCATATCTCGTCCTCGGTGACATGGGTGGCAAACTCAAATCAGCCGGGCAGTACATTCAATACCCGCACAAGGGACACGATGGTCACCACACCATCGCCAGTTGGTGGCTTACCTTGTTGCATGCGGCCGGAAAGCCGCAAGATGGATTTGGGATGAAAGACAACAATGTTGATCCGGAATGTCAGAGGGGGCCTTTGAAGGAACTCCTGGCTTGAAGCGATTGCCTCCTTGCATGATCGCCTTCCCTCCCCAACTTGCTTTCACCTCGCTTGCCCGGCAGGTGCTCTTGCGATAGAACCCAGTCATGCGCGTCAAAGTCATCATTCCGTGCCTTCTGCTCCTTCCGTGGATGATCCTCGAGGCGGCAGGGGAGGTGCCCGACTTCAACCGCGACATTCGACCCATCCTTTCTGAAAACTGTTTCCATTGTCACGGTCCGGACAAGGAGGCACGCGAGGGCGGCCTTCGACTCGACACTTTTAAGGGCGCCACGGAAGGCGGGGAATTCGCCGATCCCATCATTCCCGGAAAACCCGAAGAGAGCGAAGTCATCACGCGGATCCGGTCGAGCGATCCGGATGAGATCATGCCGCCGCCGGATTCGAAGCGCTCTCTCACTGAAAAGCAGAAAAAACTCCTGCACGATTGGGTTGCTTCCGGTGCAAAGTACGAGGAACACTGGGCATGGGTTCCGCCGGTTCGTGCTCCCGCTCCGATTGTGAAGACCGAGCACAAGGTCAGCAATCCCATCGATGCTTTTCTTCTTCGCCGACTGGAAAGGGAGGGACTCAATTTTTCAGACCGAGCTTCTCAAGCCAATCTGCTGCGTCGGCTCTCTCTCGATCTCATTGGGATCCCACCTTCGCCGGATGATCTGGCCCGCTTTGCCAAGGCTGGCGGGAGTGCCCTGCAAGGTTCCCCCAATGGCATTACGGAGTCGGAAGCAGCCGCTTACGAAGCCGAGGTGGATCGCCTCCTCGCCTCACCCCGCTTTGGCGAACGATGGGCCCGGCCCTGGCTCGACCTCGCCCGCTATGCCGATTCGAATGGATTCCAGGCGGATCAGATTCGTCCTTCCTGGGCCTATCGCGACTGGGTCATCGATGCCCTCAACGCGAACATGTCCTATGATCAATTCACGGTCGAACAACTTGCCGGCGACCTTCTCCCAAAGGCGGATATCCGACAGAAAGTTGCGACGGGATTTCATCGAACGGTGACCTGCAATGTCGAAGCGGGAGTGAGTCCCGAGGGCAATCGGGTCAATCAGGTCATCGACCGGGTGAATACGACCGCCACGGTCTGGCTAGGAATCACCCTGGAATGCGCCCAGTGTCACGACCACAAGTTTGATCCCTTCACGATGAAGGACTATTATTCGCTCTTTGCCTTTTTCAACAACACGCCCCTTGAAGTCCAACCTCCCTCCAACAAGAACGACGTTTCACACGACTTTGTTGGACCCTACCTCGATCTTCCCCTCTCGCCGGATCAACAAAGGAAAGTGGACAAGCTGGATCGCGAGGTCGCAGCGCTCACGAGTGAAAAGGAGAAGCTCAATCAGGGATCAGAGTCGGCATTTGCGGATTGGGAAAAGACCGCTATCGCTTCGCTTGCAAATCAGCCGGAATGGAAACAACTGAAGGTCACGAAATTCAAGGCGACTGGCGGGGGGGATCACCAAATCCTCGCAAACGGCTCTGTCCTCCTGACTGGCAAAGTGCCGGATACAACATCCTACACGGTCGAAGTGGAGACTGACCTCCGGAACATCACCGGCTTCAAGTTGGAAGCCCTCACGCACCCCGACCTCCCTGGTAAGGGACCTGGTCGAGGTGATGCCGTTCGCTCCAATTTTATTCTCCACGAACTAAAGGCCGCGCTGCGAAAGGACGGGAAGGACCACCCGATCTCACTGAGGAGCGCCTCGGCAGATTTCTCGCAAACGAATTGGAATGTTACGGGCGCAATCGACGGCAAGCCAAAGACGGGATGGGCGATTAGCCCGCAGTTTGGCAAACCGCACTGGGCGACCTTCGAACTCGCTCGACCAATCGCCAATTCCAGGGGAGCGACCCTCGTCTTCCGTCTTGAGCAAAACTTCGGACAGGGAAGGGTGATCGGGAATCTGCGCCTTTCGGCAATCTCCGACCCCTCCGGTGCTGGCAGTCTCCCGAGTGAGATCGCCTCCATCCTGAAAAAGCCAAACGCGAAACGAAACCCGAAGCAGCGCAACAAACTCAAAGCCCACTTCTTGAAATCGAATCCGAAACTTGTGAAGCTGGAGGCCGAACTTGCTCGTCTTAAGAAGGAGCGAACCTCTCTCAAGGCGGATCAAACACTCGTGATGGTTGAGTTGGAGAAACCCCGCAAAACACACATTCTCAAGCGCGGTAACTTCCTCGCTCCGGATGCCGAAGTTCATCCCGCCACGCCCGCCTTGTTTCCGGATGTTGATAAGTCTACGAACCGATTGGACCTGGCCAAATGGCTCGTTCGGCGTGACAACCCGTTGACCGCGCGAGTCGCGGTGAATCGTTGGTGGGCCGAGTTCTTTGGAAGTGGCATTGTCGCGACACTCGAAGATTTTGGGACCCAATCCGAGCCTCCTACTCATCCCGAATTGTTGGACTGGCTCGCGGTCGAATTTATGGAGTCGGGATGGGACATGAAACACGTCTTGAAGACCATCGTCCTGTCGCAGGCCTATCAGCAATCCTCACGATTTACTCCGGAATTGTTGGAGAAAGACCCGCGCAACCTCCTTCATGCCCGCGCCCCACGTTTCCGTATGGACGCGGAGCGCCTACGCGACAACTCACTGGCGATCTCCGGGCTCCTCTCCAGCAAGATGCATGGCAAGCCCATCATGCCATACCAACCGCCCGGACTCTGGCGCCAGACCGGTCGTAACGAACCCAAGTGGGAAGAGCAGAAAGACGAGAACCGCTGGCGTCGTGGGATCTACATCGTCTATCGCCGGGCCGCTCCCTACCCCAGCATGGTCAACTTCGACGCCCCGGATCGCGGAACCTGCACCGTGCGACGACCTCGCACAAATACCCCCAGCCAGGCTCTCACGATGTTGAATGATCCTGCCTACGTCGAGATGGCTCTCGCCTTCGCCGACCGAATTCTCACCGAATCGGAATCTCCGGAGGGACGCGCCGACCACGCCTTCCGTCTCGCCCTCGCCCGTCCGGCAACAGCCAGGGAGTTGCTCGTCGTCGGGGAGCTCATTCAGAATCGCGAGACTCACTATCAAAAGAACAAAGAGGCCGCGGAAGCACTCTTGAACAACCCGAAGTTTGTCTACAAGCCGAAGCACAAAAATAGAATCGAACTCGCAACTTGGTTCAACATCGCAACGACCTTGCTCAATCTCGATGAGACTGTGACGAGGAACTAGGGAACAACCGACCAACACTCCACCGATGCCATTCAATCCACTCCAAAACCAGAACCGCCGGCTCTTTCTACAGAAGTCCGGTTTCGGATTTGGTGGCGCTGCCCTTGCGTCCCTGATGAACCAGGATGCCGCCGCTTCGAAAGACCCTTCCCTGGCAAAACTCGGGCTTCATCACGCTCCCAAAGCAAAGCGGGTGATCTACATTCACATGGTGGGGGCTCCTTCGCATCTCGATCTTTTTGATTACAAACCCGAGTTGCAAAAACGCAGCGGACAGCTTTGTCCCGACGAGTTCTTTGACGTCAACCAGCTTGCCTTCATTCGCGAGCAACCCAATCTGTTGGGAACTCCCAAGGACGAACAATTCGCCTTTAAGAAGTGCGGGCAGTCTGGCACAGAGCTCTCCAATCTTCTCCCCCATCTTCAGGGCGTGGCGGATGAAATGTGCTTCATCAAGACCCTCCACACCGAGCAGTTCAACCATGCCCCGGCTCAGATGTTTGCCCTCACCGGCTTCGAGCGCTTCGGGCGACCGAGCATCGGGTCCTGGGCCAGCTACGGCCTGGGCAGCGAAAATCAAAACCTGCCCGGCTTTGTCGTGCTCGTCACCGGCCAGGTGCTGGGTGCCGGAAACAGCGCCTTCGGGAGCGGGTTTCTTCCAACCATCCACCAGGGGATCGAGTTTCGCTCGAAGGGTGATCCGGTTCTCTACCTTTCCAATCCGGATGGAGTCTCCCATGGTGAGCGCAGGCTGGTCGTGGATGCGGTCAAGGATCTCAATAAGCTTGCTCTCGACGACGTCGGCGATCCCGAAATTGCGACCCGTATTAGTCAGTATGAGATGGCTTATCGCATGCAAACGAGCGTGCCGGAACTCATGGATATCAAGAGTGAGCCCGAGCGCATCCACGAGATGTATGGCACCCAGCCGGGCAAGAGCAGCTTCGCCAATAACTGCCTTCTCGCCCGCCGCCTGGTGGAACGTGGGGTGCGATTCGTGCAGCTCTTTGATCAAGGATGGGATCACCACGGAGGAGTGTTCAACGCTTTGCCGAACAAAGCCAAGCAGGTCGACAAACCCATCGCGGCCTTGATCAAGGATCTCAAGGAGCGCGGTCTCCTCGAGGACACCCTCATCGTGTGGAATGCCGAGTTTGGCCGGACGCCGATGGCACAAGGCACCTCTGGCGACGGCAAGGCTCGAAGCAAAGCGGGACGTGACCACCACAAGGAAGCTTACACCGTCTGGATGGCGGGCGGCGGAACCAAACCGGGACACGTTTACGGTCAGACCGACGAATTAGGCTACGGCATCGCGAAGGATCCCGTCCACGTCCACGACTTCAACGCGACCATTCTTCACCTCCTGGGAATCGACCACGAGCGCCTCACTTTCCGATACCAGGGCCGGCAGTTCCGGCTCACCGATGTGCACGGTAAAGTTGTGAAAGGAATTCTGGCATAGCATCCGATGACCCGGAGTTTCAAATGTTCTGAATTGACGAGAGCTGCTCCGCCACCGAGCTTCGATGGATGATGCCTAAATTCCTGCTGAGTGCGTTTCTTGTTTTATTCGCCTGTTTGGCGCAGTCGCTGACCGCCGGGGAATCCGCCCCCCTGGTGGTCGCCCACCGTGGTGCTTCGCATGCGGCCCCGGAAAATACCCTGTCGGCATTCAAGCTGGCATGGGAAGAGGGTGCTGATGCGATCGAGGGAGACTTTTTTCTCACCAAGGATCAAAAAATTGTCTGCACGCATGACCGGACCACCCAACGACTCAATAAGAAGAAGCTGAAACTCGACGTGGCGAAGTCGACCTTGGCAGAATTGCGTGCCCTGGATGTCGGCTCCTGGAAAAATGAAAAGTGGAAGGGCGAACGCATGCCAACCTTGGCAGAGGTGATGGATACAGTTCCGGACGGCAAAAAAATCTATATCGAGGTGAAGTGTGGAGCGGAGATCGTTCCGTTTTTGAAGCCCGCGATCGCGGCGAGCGGGTTGAAGCCGGAGCAGATTGTGATTATCAGTTTTCAGAAAGCGGTGATCCTGAATGCAAAGATTGCCATGCCGAATCTGAAGGCGTGCTGGTTGTGCTCGTTCAAGCGGGAAAAGAAAACGGGTGAGATGAAGCCGACCGAAGTAGAGGTGGTGAAATCTCTGAGTACCATGAAGGCAGACGGTTTGAGTTGTGGTGACCACAGCTCACTGACGGCAGGGTTTTTCAACCGCGTGCGTGCAGCAGGCTACGAGACGCACTGCTGGACAGTGGACGATCCGAAGCGGGCGAAGCAACTGGCCAAATTGGGCATGCACTCGATCACGACGAATCGGCCAGCAGTGATCCGGAAAGGGCTGGGCACGACCGACACTCAATAGGCACTTTTATGCCGACGAGAGCCAAGCCACGCGTTGGACAGACGCTTCGCAGAAGTGCATGGGCAGGTGCCCTGCATCTCTGGAATATCTTTCCAGAGATGCCCGCCGCTTACCAATGAGAAAAAGCAGTCCGTCGCTATGGTTTCCGAATTCGGAAAAAGAGGCGGCCGGATTCGCTGAGGGAATTGGCTGTCACCGCATTGATCACTTTTTCGGTGCTGCTTCCCTGCGATGGCAAGCTATCATCCAATTCCGCCCACTCTAGATCCAATGCGGTGGTGTAGTCCAAGGCATATTCGAGACCAGGCGAAGAATTCCACACCAGGGTCACCTCCCCGGCGGCATCACGCGTGATGCTGGTGATTTCAAATGGAGCCCGCAATTCGGAGCTGTATGTTCGGAGGCCTCCGTTTGCGACATCATTCAAGAGGACCTTCGTCCCATCCTCGTTCACGGTGAAGAGCTCAATACTGGCACCCCCGGTCCCGCTCCACCAAATGACTCGAATCGGGTAAATGCCCGGTTCATCGACCTGGAAAGCGAAGATGGAGTCCGACGCTCCGCGGGCACTGGGCTCCTGACCCAAAGTCTTGCGCAACTGGGGTTGATCATGTGGACCGCCTTCCATCCGAAAGCCATCGTCGCTATTCACGCCAAAGGTGATGAGTCCGGCCGTCGGGAACTCGACGAGCATGGTGATTTCGGCGCTGGCGCCATCGCTGATGGTGTTGACCCCCGGGACCCCCGGCATTTGGTTGTCCGGCTCGAAGTTGCCGTTCGCTTCTCCTTCAAACAAGCTCAGGTTGATCACAGTTGGGATCTCAAACTCGAGCAGTGAGTCAACAAAGATGCCTTCTCCCAGTGCCGGTCCAAAAAGTTCCGGATCGGCAAAGTTGTTCTCGGCGGTGCCCAGCTCGCCGGCCAATGCGAGTTCCGTTTCTGCGAGCAAGTCATCGCCCGCGGGGGGAAATTCGCTCAGAAAGACTCTCCACATAAATCCCGGACTGCCCGCCGAACTGACCTGCATGTCAGCCGTCAGGATCTCGAACCTGGGGGAGATAAAGTCGCCCGAATCTGCCGCAACGACATTTCCGTTGCTGTCCCGCAACTCGATCGCGAAGGTGTGCTCGGACCCGGTTTCAAAGGGTGCCGCCAGGGTATGGGTGAAATCGACCGCCCCTTGCTTCCTTTCGCTGGCGACCAAATCGACGGCCTGCCCATCGATGAGAAGGGTGGTGAGCGCCGGATCAAATACGCAGCCTTCGAAGTCGTTGGCGCGAAACTTGAATTTATCCAACGAGACAATCGTCGGCGAGTTAATGGCCGAAAGAAAGCAGCCGCTGCCTCCTCCGACGCCCAAGGTGACCAGTGCGGTTTGCTCCGGGGATTTCCCGTGGACGAGAGCGTGGGCACCGAGGCCGCCCCATCCCTTCTGTCCTGGTGTGGCCTCATCGCCGTCATTGATCGCCATGCCGAGTCCAAACTGGGTTCCGAGTTCCAAGCTATCGATCCCCAGGGAGGCCTTGGGCAGCACGATCTCGTAGGTCGTCCGCTTCGCTTCGGAGTCGCGCTTGATCACGGCCTCGGTGCCACCAGGTCCCGCCTCGTGCAGGATAATGACATCTCCCAGCGCGTCCTCGACACCGCCAAGGGCATAGTTGTAGAGAGCAATCTGTGTGTCCTGCTTGTCATTGGAGATCATGAGTTGAACGGAATCGCCGTTCCACGCACTGTTGGCGGAATTCTCATGATATTCGTCCGTCACCACGATGGCAAAATAGACGTTGTCCAGATCGAAGGCGACTTGCACCGCCGAGGTGTGATCGTCGGGACCCGTCCAGTCGCCGCCATTGTGAAGTTCAAAATTGATGAGTTCCTGGTCCTCCCTTGCTTCTGCTTTTTCATGCCAGAACCTCGGGTCGGATAGAATTCCAATGCCGCCCCAATCGTTGAGTTCGCCGTCCAAGGCGATCGGTGATGTCACCGGACTGGCGAAATAGAACTCTTTGCCCGATTCGATGTTGTTGGCTGTGGCCAAGGTCACAAGTGCGGTCTCCTCGGGTGACTTACCGTGGACCAGAGCGTGAGCCCCCAAGCCGCCCCATCCCTTTTGACCGGGCGTATCCTCATCGCCGTCGTTGATGGCCATACCGAGGCCAAATTGTACTCCGCCGGTCAATACATCGAGACCGAGCGCCGCCTTGGGCAGCTTGATTTCGTAAACGGTGCGTTTCGTGTCCGCATCACGCGTCACCACGGCCTCGGTCCCTCCTGGTCCCGCCTCGTGCAGGATAATGACGTCTCCCAAGGCATCCTCGACGCCGCCAAGGGCATAGTTGTAGAGGGCGACCTGGGTGTCGCGGGTCTCATTGGCGATCATGAGCTGAACCGAGTCACCGTTCCATGCGCTGTTGGCGGAGTTCTCGTGGTATTCGTCTGTCACCACAAATCCAAAATAGACGTTGTCATCGTCGTAGACGACTCGTACGGCCGAGGTGTGGTCGTCGGGTCCTGTCCAGTCGCCCCCCTGCCAGAGCTCAAAGTTGACGAGCTCCTGCTCCGCTCTTGGACTCGCTTTCGGTTCCCAGAATCTCGGATCCGCGACCACCTGGGCTCCGCTCCACTCGTCGAGGTTCCCGTCGAGGACAATAGGGCTCGCGGCCTTGATGGCGGTGTAATGTTCTTTTCCTTCTTCGATGTTATTGCCCTCCGGAAAGACCGGGGGTTCAAAGAGTGTGATCAGGGCAGTTTGATCCGGAGATTTCCCATGGACGAGGGCGTGAGCCCCCAAGCCGCCCCATCCCTTCTGACCCGGCGTATCCTCGTCGCCGTCGTTGATGGCCATGCCGAGTCCGAACTGCACTCCGCTGGTGAGTTCGTCCAGCTCGAGCGCCGCCTTGGGCAGCTTGATTTCGTAAACGGTGCGCTTCGTTTCCGCATTGCGCGTCACCACGGCCTCGGTCCCCCCTGGTCCCGCCTCGTGCAGGATGACGATGTCACCCAGAGCGTCTTCAACCCCGCCGAGGGCATAGTTGTAGAGGGCGATCTGGGTGTCGCGATCGGCATTGGCAACCATCAGCTGAACCGAGTCGCCGTTCCACGCGCTGTTGGCGGAGTTCTCGTGGTATTCGTCTGTCACCACAAATCCAAAATAGACGTTGTCATCGTCGTAGACGACCCGCACCGCCGAGGTGTGATCGTCGGGTCCTGTCCAGTCGCCCCCCTGCCAGAGCTCAAAGTTGACGAGTTCCTGCTCCTCCCTTGGGCTATTTTTCGGTTCCCAGAACCTCGGATCTGCGATTACGTTGGCTCCGGTCCACTCAGAGAGATCGCCATCAAGAACGATTGGGGTTTTGGCCTTGATCGCCGTGTAGAATTCTTTGCCTTCTTCGATGTTGTTGCCTTGAGCCATGGCTCCAAAAAAGAGCGTGATAGCCATGACCAACTGTAAGATTCTTCGAGTATTCATTTTTCTATTAGGGATGGATCGAGAATCTTTTTCGCCAAGTTCAGCAAAATTTCTCTAGACGCCGATGGATACAAAATATCCATCAAAATCACATTTGTGGACCCTCCAACATTCGGGACAGTTCCGTCAAGCTGATTCTCCAGAAAGCTATTTGCGAAGAAGTCCGCCTTCTTTCATGACCTGTTTGGCCTCCGGGTATTTCGGATCAATCTTCAAGGCCGTCAGCAGTGCTTCTGAGGCAGCTTCCTTGTCGCCGAGGGCCAGCAATGACCGGCCGAGCTGGGTATAAGATTTCGCGTTTCCACCGCCCAGCGAGATGGCCTTGCGAAATGAGATGACAGCCTCGGGATGTAGGTCCCGACGTGCTTGCAAGGTCGCCAGTCCAAGATGCGCATAAGGCATTTTCGGGCTGAGTTGTTGGACGAATCGATATCGTTGTTCGGCCTTCTCCCACTCTTGTTTCTCCATGTAGAGGGATGCCAAGTTGAGGTGTGCAATGGCTGTCTCTTATACACATCTGACGCTGCCGACGATCTACTCTGTGTA
>CAJXVQ010000084.1 GCA_913060685.1 uncultured Verrucomicrobiales bacterium | reverse complement strand
CGAGATCAGCCTCGGTCTCGTGGGCTCGGAGATGTGTATAAGAGACAGCCCAGGCGAATTCGGCTCCCGGGATCAACTCTTCCAGCATATTGATGCGGTCCATCACGACCCGGTTGAGGTTCACTACCGCTCCTGAAGCAGCAGAGATCACCGACTGCGACCCATGACCATAAGGGACTGTGTTCTTGACGGTAACGTCTGTTAGGTTCGCAACTGCGTTATCGCCAAGGTTGACAAATCCATTGACGCCATCGGCAGAAAGGTCGTTGATCGTAAGACCGATCCCAGGGGCAATATAGGTGAATGAAAACGCCTCCTGTGTAAGAACGTCACTTCCCACCAGCTTTGATACCGTGTATTTGTCCTTCAACAGGCCACCGCTCGTTACAAAACTCGGATCTCCCCAAAGTATGGCTCCGTTGCCGTTGATGGTTAGCGTGTCGCGGATTTCACTGATGAAGGAATTTCCCGCAGGAACGAAAATAGGAGTGGCTGAGTTGAGGTCGATGCGGGCATCGCGTTCAAGTAAGATCTCAATCACGTCGGCACCGCTGCTATTGTTGGCCTGATCAATCGCCCATGCGAGAGTGCCGGTTGTGGCATTGTCGCCCCAAACTGCTGAATCGACATTAAAGGTTGCGGCTGGGCATGTTTCAAACGGCGCCAAGTTCAGCGCCGAAATGGCCAAAACGAAAAAAAATCTTGGGGATCTCATACCTCTGTTTTTGTTGTTGGACTCAATGAAATCCGGAAGCTCAACGTGCTTCTGTTACGACTACTGAGAACAAGTGGATACATCGTGGAATGATTACTGAAGGTTTTTTCTGACTGGACAGCAGGCGGGGCGATTGAATTGGATCATCGGGTTACCTGTAGCATGAAATAAACATGCCGCAAATAAAAGTGCCGGGCATGAATGGCACGGACTTAAGCCTTTTTCGGAGTTTTCTTTCGATAGGCGCTTTCGCGGTGCCGGACCTCTTTAAAGATGTGGCGATGACTTGTGAGAAGTTGATAATTTTTTGGCCTTCGCTTGATCGCACGGGGTTCTTGGCGGAATGGGCGGATGTCTAATTGGTGTTCGGCGCATGACGACGTGGCCTTTTCGCTCGGTGGTGACTCGCGAGATGAATTCGTGGTTACAGAAAGCCCGGTCGCCGAGGGTGACGCCCCCTTCGTCGATGTGTTTCAGGAGGCATGAAGGAACGCGGGCTTCGTGCTTTCGAAAGCCACAGATTTCAAATCCTTCGACCCCGCCGTGACTAAGGTTGACCACGCCGACGATGCCCATGATGGGGAAGCCCCATCCTTCTTTTTGGCCACTGTGTTCGGGATAGCTCACTTGATTTTGCGGAGTGTCCATGAGGGTCAATTCGAACCAGGAAGCTGTCCTCGATCCGCATTCTGATTCCGGGCAAGGCGACCAGAGGGATCGGGCTTTTCAAGTAAAGCGACTTAAAACAGGCCTTGCGGTCTTCACCAAACCCAAAAACTCCGAGCATCTTTCCGAACTCGCTGCCGCCCGCCCCGAATTCACCGACCATTGGCTCGAAAGACTCCCGGCAGCCCCATTCAAACCAACGTCGCCGTTGACCTTGCCGCCAATGGGGCAAACTTCGACCGCCCCGCCACCGAAGCCTGGATTGCCCAACTCCCCGCCGACCCCGTTCACAACGACGCCACCAAAACTCCCTCTCAGCAGCCTGACTGAAGCATTATGGAAAAAATCCCTCTTTCTTGACTTCATCCCCCCTTGCTTCTCACGCATGATCGGTATATTTGACCAGTCCCGAAGCGAAAAATCGGGCAAAATTTCATGATCAAGTGGACTCTCCAGAAAATCGTTGGCTCTAAGAACCAGCGCGAACTCAAGCGCATGCAACCCATTGCCAACCGGATCAATGAGCTGGAGGAAGCCTTTCAAAAGGAATCCGAAGAGCAGCTCATGGCCCGTATCGAAGGATGGCAAAAGCACCTGCACCGCTACCTCCCTCTCCAATTCCCGACCAAGCGTCAGCTTGAAATCATGGATGATGAGACCGTCGCTGAAGTGGCTACCGGGCTCCAAAACCGTCTCGATTCCCTCCGGGAGGAGTTCCCTTCTCTGCCAACCTCGATCAAAACACGTGAGGACATCGATACGGGAAAGGCCGCCTTTGCAGAGATTGAGGACGATTTCCCTCCCCTCCGTGACAAGTATCTCGATGAAATCCTCCCCGAAGCCTACGCCTCGGTGAAAAACGCAGCCCGCCGCCTCTGTGGAACCGAGGTCGAAGTCGTCGATAACATGCTCCTCTGGGACATGATCCACTTTGATGTCCAACTCATCGGCGGGATCGCCCTGCACCGTGGCATGATCGCCGAGATGCAGACCGGTGAAGGAAAAACCCTCGTCGGAACCCTGCCTGTTTTCCTGAACGCCCTGACCGGCCTCGGAGTCCACGTCGTCACGGTCAATGACTACCTTGCCCGACGCGACTCCGAATGGATGGGTGCCGTCTTTAAATACCTCGGCCTCACCGTCGGCTGTATTGAAAACCAACAACACCCCGTCACTCGCCGCGAGCAATACATGTGCGATATCACCTACGGAACAAACGCCGAATTCGGGTTTGATTACCTCCGCGATAACGGGATGGCCGAATCCAGCGAAAACCAGGTTCAGCGCAGCCACTACTTCGCGATTGTTGACGAGGTCGACTCCATCCTCATCGATGAAGCCCGCACCCCTCTCATCATTTCCGGACCAGCCGTCGTTTCCAACACCGAGGAATACAAACGCTACCGGGTTGTCATCGAGCAACTCGTCAAAAAGCAAAACCATCTCTGCAACGAACTTTCGACCGAGGCAAAGAAGGCCATGGAGGAAGGTGACGAAGAAGTCGCCGGACGCGCCCTTTTCAAAGTCAAGCTCGGCCAACCCCGCAACCGCCAGTTTATGCGCTTCATGGAGGACCCCGACACCCGTCGCCTCATCGAGAAGACCGAACTGTCCTTCTATCAGGACGCTCAGAAAAAAGATCTCTTCGCCATCAAAGAGGAACTCTACTTCACCATCGATGAGAAAGGCCACGATGCCGACCTCATGGAAATGGGTCGCGAATTCCTCTCACCTGACGAGCCTGAAGCCTTCGTGATTCCCGACCTCACCTCGGCCTTCGCTGACGTTGATGCCAATCCCGACCTCTCGGACGACCAACGCCTTGCCGAGAAGGAGAACATTCAATCGAAGATGGACTCCCAAGGCACCCGTGTTCACGCCATTTCCCAACTCCTTAAGGCTTACTGCCTCTATGAGAAGGACAACGAATATGTCGTCAAGGACGGTAAAGTCATCATCGTTGACGAAAACACCGGTCGTGAAATGGCCGGTCGACGCTGGTCCGACGGACTTCACCAAGCGGTCGAAGCCAAGGAGAATGTCGAAGTGGAGCGTGAGACACAAACGTACGCGACCATTACGATTCAGAACTACTTCCGTCTCTACGAAAAACTGGGTGGCATGACGGGAACCGCCGAGACTGAAGCTGCGGAATTTCACGATATTTACGATCTCGACGTCCTCCCTATTCCGAGTCACCGCCCGAACCAAAGGAAGGACGCCAACGACCATGTCTTCAAAACCCGCCGCGAAAAATTCAACGCAGTGGTCGCCAAGATCCAGGAGTGTCATAAGGAAGGGCAGCCTGTCCTCGTCGGCACCGCTTCCGTGGAAGCTTCCGAAACCCTCGGCCGCATGCTTCAGCGGGCCAAGATTCCACACAGCGTCTTGAACGCCAAGCATCACCTCCAGGAAGCCGAAATCATCAAAGCGGCCGGCCAACTCGGATCGGTCACCGTTGCCACCAATATGGCGGGCCGGGGAACCGATATTAAGTTGGGCGAAGGTGTCACTTCAGCCGGAGGACTCTTCGTGATCGGCACCGAGCGCCACCAATCACGCCGGATTGACCGCCAGCTTCGTGGACGTTGTTCCCGTCAGGGCGACCCCGGTGCCTCCCAATTCTTCATCTCATTTGAAGATGACTTGATGCGTAATTTTGCTGCTGCCGACCGCATGACCAACATGATGGAACGCTTTGGCATGGAAGACGGAGAAGCCCTCGAACACAAGTGGCTCAACCGCTCCGTCGAAACCGCCCAGAAGCGCGTCGAACAAATGTATTATCGCCGCCGGAAGTACGTCCTCGACTTCGATGACGTGATGAACCGCCAACGTGAAGTCGTTTACGGTTACCGGAACCAGGCCCTCAAATCAGAAGACCCCCGCGAGCTCATCATGGAACTCCTCGACCGGGTGATCCCCTCTCAAGTGACTCACTACATGGAGGAGCGCGATGACGGTCAGCCGGATTTCATGGAGCTGCTCAACTGGGTCAACAAGACCGTGCCGCTGCACCTTACAATTGAAGAAGCAAAATTCGAGACCCGCGACGTCGAAGGGAACAGTGCCTTCCTCCTTGAGAGGATTCACGCCGCTTATCAACGTAAGATTGAGATGGAGAACCCCGAGCACCTGGACTCTCTCGAGCGCCACATCATCCTTAATGCCATCGATCAAAAATGGCAGGAGCACCTCTACGCCATGGACTCCCTCCGCGAGGGTGTCCAGCTCCGCGCCCAGGGTCAAAAAGACCCTCTCGTGGAATACAAAATGGAGGCTTACAAACTCTTCACCGCCTTGATGGACACCATCGATGATGGTGCCGTCCATAACATCTTCCGCTTTACCACAAATCGGGAATTCGACTCCGTCCTGGCCGACGCACCGCAGAAGACCTCCGGTGGAGACGAATCAGCCATGAACGAAAACAACATGGCAGTTTCCGGCTCCTCCAGCCTGGTCCCCGAATCAGGAAGCGGGGCTGACGAAAGAGGCCTCAAGCTGAACCTGCCGAAACGCCGACCGATTGCCAAAGTGGGTCGCAACGAGCCTTGCAGCTGCGGATCAGGTAAGAAGTTCAAGCAGTGCTGCGGCCGCATGAGCGAGTAAGCGGCTCTCACTCCCCACCATTTTCAAAGCGCTCCCTCAGAAATGTCGGAGCGCTTTTTTCGCCAAGCCAGAACCATGAAGACTCCCGAGGAAGAACTCTCCCGACTTACCGAACAAGGGCTTCATCGCAGCCTTCGTCCGGTCACTTCGCCCGACCTTCCTGACGTCACTCTCGCCGGCCGCCGGGTCATCAACTTTTCGTCCAACGACTACCTCGGCTTTGCCCAACATCCAAAACTCATCGAAGCTGCCAGCAAGGCTCTCCGTGACTATGGAACCGGCTCGACTGCCTCACGACTCGTCTCCGGATCACTCGACATATTTCACCAACTTGAGGAGAAGATCGCCACCGGCAAGAAGGCCGAAGCCGCTCTGACCTTCGCCAATGGCTACGCCACCGCGATGGGAGTCATCCCCGCCATCGTCGGCAAAGGAGACACGGTCATCCTCGATAAACTGGCGCACGCCTGCCTCATCGACGCCGCCCGCCTCTCCGGAGCCACTCTCCGGGTCTTTCCGCACAATGACGTCACCAAACTCGAGAAATTACTCATCTCCGGCAAAGATCGTACTTTGATTGTGACCGAATCCGTCTTCTCCATGGATGGCGACCTTTGCCCGCTCCGGAACATCGTCAGTCTGAAGGAAAAATACGGAGCCTTGCTGCTGCTCGACGAAGCCCACGCCGTCGGAATCCTGGGATCCAACGGTCAGGGTCTCGCCGAAGAACTTGGACAACAAGACCAGGTCGACTTCCAAATGGGAACCCTTGGCAAAGCCCTCGGCTCGGCGGGTGGATATATTGCGGCTTCACGTGCATGGATCGACCTGTTCATTAACAAGGCCCGCTCCTTCATTTACTCGACCGCACCGCCGCCCTCACAAGCCGCTGCCAGTATCGCCGCCCTTGACCTCCTCTCGTCACCAGAAGGCTCGCAGATCCGGCAACGACTTCTCGCTCACTGCCAGCAATTCCAATCAACCACCCCCATCATTCCAAAGATCATGGGCGGGAACGAGGCCGCGCTCTCGGCTTCAAGCACCCTTTTGGAAAAGGGATTCCTCGTTCCCGCGATCCGTTACCCCACCGTCCCCCGCGGCACCGCAAGACTGCGCATCACCCTGAGCGCCGCCCATGACTCCGGGCATGTGAGACAGCTTCAAGACGCTCTCTCGAACGGAAGACCTGCCCTCAAAATTTCCAATTCGTGATTTTAAAACCCTCAAATCTTCGCCACCCTCCCGTCATGTCCAAGTTCTCAGGAAAACGAGTCGTCATCACCGGAGCCGGTCGCGGTATCGGCCTCGCCATTGCTCATGCCTTCGCGCGCGAAGGAGCCAAACTCGCCATCATTTCCCGAAATCCCACCAGCTGCGGTGCCGCGGCCAAGGAGATTAATGCCGCCTACCCGGACTCCACGAAATTCTACGCTCTCGATGTCGCAGACTACGACTCCGTTCAGGAGGTCGGAAAAACGATCGTGGCAGACCTCGGCGGAGTCGATATCCTGGTGAACAACGCTGGCGTCACCAGAGATGGACTGATCATGCGCATGAAATCCGAGGACTGGGATACCGTTCTTGACACAAACCTGAAGGGAGCCTTCAACCTCGTCAAAGCCCTCCAACGCCCTCTCATGAAGGGAACCGATCCTCGTATCATCAATATCAGTTCGGTCATCGGCCTCATCGGAAATGCCGGCCAGGCCAACTACGCCGCATCAAAAGCCGGCCTCATTGGACTGACCAAATCCATCGCCCGCGAACTCGCCGGTCGCAAGGTCACTTGCAATGCCATCGCTCCCGGCTTCATCACCACCGATATGACCGACAAACTCTCTGATGACCTCAAGCAAGGCATCATCGCCAAGGTTCCCCTGGCCGACTTCGGGCAGGTTGATGACATCGCCAATGCCACCCTCTTCCTCGCCAGCCCGGACGCACGCTACATCACCGGCCAGGTCCTTGCCGTCGATGGCGGCATGACCATGTAAAGCCATGACACTTCTTCTGATCCGCCACGCCACTGCCAATGCCCACGGAATGGCGGGAGGTGATTTCGTGCGTAACCTCATTGAAAAGGGACAGGAACAGTCCCATCGCGTTGGTCTTTTCCTCAAAAAACACGACCTTATTCCCGACGTTCTCCTCACCAGTCCGGTCCTGCGGGCCAAGGAAACCGCCGAAATTCTCGCCGAAGAAGGCTGCCCCAAGCCCATCGTAGAACCTTGGCTCGCTTGCGGAATGCGCCCGGAAGTCGCGCTCCAGGAACTTTCCGCCTACAACAGATTTCAAAGAGTCGCCATCGTCGGACACGAACCTGATTTTTCCGCGCTCGTCGAACACGTCCTTGGAGCCGAGGCCTACTCCATCAGGGTCAAAAAGACCTCCGTGATTTCCCTCGAACTCGGCCGTAATGCCATGCTCAACTTCAGCATCCCCTGTAGATTCTTGAAGTAATTTCGCCAAGGCACGTCGCCTCCACTCTTCCATCGAGGCGCTAAGAAAGAAGCGCAAACCTGAGTGTAATATCCGTAACATCTCGCCATCGTGTGGCGCTCCAGATCCTCCCACACCCTGACGAACGAAGCCCCTACTTTCGAGGAAAGTGAGAAACGGCATTTTTTGCAAAATATCTCTAATAAAAACCAAGGTAGGCACGTTTCTCCCCGTGAAAACAATGAATCTCTTCTCTGGCCAAATCGATTTTTGGCCGTTAAATTCCAATCTGAGACCTTAAATAGCCCACCCCTTCCTAAAAAAACATGAGCTTACACGCCCAACTCTCCCCGGAAGCCCAAGCACGACTTGCGGCCCAAAAACGGACCTCGACCATCACGAGTCTCATCATTGCCCTCCTTTTGATGGTTCTTGTCGGGGTGATCCTGATGATCATCGCGATGAACCTCACCCCCAAGATCGTCCCACAGCTCGTAAGCTATAACGGAACACCGGAATCCGAGGATAATCTGAAGCAGAAAAAGGTTCAGACGCAGATTGAGCGAAAGCCTGCTGCCCCTTCCTCTTCCATGTCCAAGGTCATCGCGGCCAACACAACTTCACCGACTGCCATTCCAGTCCCTGAGATCGACGTTCCCGAGCCAAGCACCGACTTTGGTGACGGCAACGACTTCGGCGACGGATGGGGTGACGGAGACGGCTCCGGTGCAGGTGGCGGCTTCGGCAATATTCCTACCGCCATGAAAAAGCGATGTTCCAAGGCTGACCGCCTTCAGCGCCTCACGGCAGGCGGTGGAACAGAGAAATGCGAAGATGCTGTCATGGAATCACTCCGTTGGCTCCAAAAGGAGCAGAATGAAGACGGGTCATGGACGGCAAAGCCTGTCGGTATGACCGGACTCGCTCTCCTTGCTTATCTCGGTCACTGCGAAACCGCCGGTTCCGAGGAATTTGGTGAGACCGTCCTCTCCGCCATCACCTACCTCGTTGACAAGGCGATGAAAAATAACGGCAAGCTGGCCACCGATTTCAAGGACAACCACTGGTGCTACGAGCATTCCATCGCCGTCTACGCTCTCGCCGAAGCTTACACTCTCTGTGTCAAATCCTTCGGAGAAAACATCAACCAGCTTGAAGACGCCGTCATGGCTTCCGGACAGTTTCTCATCAATAGTCAGCACAAAGGGGGTGGCTGGGACTACGCCTACAGCGAGGACAGCGCCCGCGGCGGTGACGTCTCCATCGTGGGCTGGCACCTTCAGGCTCTCAAGGCCTGCAAATACACCGGACTTGATTTCGCAAACCTCACTCGCTGCTACAAAAATGGCCTCGACTACGTCGAGCGCATGCAATTGGCGAGCGGAGCCATCGGCTACTCCAGCCCGGCCATCCACGGTGGCAGCGACGGAACGACTCTCGCTGCCGTCGGCGCTCTTTGCTTCCAGATCTGGAAATCCTCCGCATCCAAAGTGGCCCGTAAGGCCGTCCGCTTCATGGACAAGGAAATGAAGTTCGACTGGAACACCGCGGACGCTGATCTTTACGGCCACTACTATGCGGTGCAGTGCATGATTAACAACGGCGGCCCGGAGTGGGAACGCTACAACAAGCTCTTCCGCGATCAGGTTCTCGACAACCAGGATAAGAATGGATCTTACAAGGTCGTCGGTGGTGGAGCCAAGATCAACGCAGTTGCCGGTTCCTTCGCCGGAGACGGCGGCTACGGCCGTCACTACCGAACCTGTCTCGCTACTCTTATGCTTGAGTCCTACTACCGCTTCCTACCGGGAACCGGAGGAAAGAACTAAGCGAAACTCGATTTCTACTTTCAAAGCCGCGTATCGAAAGGTGCGCGGCTTTTCTTTCACCCTTAGAATAGACGGAAAACAAAACTGGGTTTTTAGACAAATCTCCCTAATTTAAATGAAATTCGGTTCGTTCTACACAGTGACGACAATAAAAAGTCTCTTTGTTGGCTTGGGCGGTCTTGAACGCCTCATACCAATTTGAGCAAAAAACAGCCTACACCCTCTTTAAAAAATATGAGCTTACACGCCCAACTCTCTCCAGAAGCCCAAGCGCGACTTGCGGCCCAAAAACGGACCTCAACCATCACGAGCCTCATCATCGCCCTCCTTTTGATGGTTCTTGTCGGGGTCGTTCTGATGATCATCGCGATGAACCTCAACACCAAGGTCATCCCACAACTCGTAAGCTACAATGGAACTCCGGAATCCGAGGACAACCTAAAGCAGAAAAAGGTGCAGACCCAGATTGAGCGTAAGCCTGCAGCGCCATCCTCTTCCATGTCCAAGGTCATCGCGGCCAACACAACTTCCCCGACTGCCATCCCGGTCCCTGAAATCGACGTTCCCGAGCCAAGCACCGACTTTGGTGACGGCAACGACTTCGGTGACGGATGGGGTGACGGAGACGGCTCCGGTGCAGGTGGCGGCTTCGGCAATATTCCGACCGCCATGAAAAAGCGCTGTTCCAAGGCTGACCGCCTTCAGCGCCTCACGGCGGGCGGAGGAACAGAGAAATGCGAAGACGCTGTCGTAGAATCACTCCGCTGGCTCAAGGAGACGCAAAACAAGGACGGCTCATGGACGAGCCAGCCCGTCGCCATGACCGGCCTCGCTCTCCTTGCCTACCTCGGTCACTGCGAAACTGCCGGTTCCGAGGAGTTCGGTGAGACCGTTCTCTCCGCCATCACCTACCTCGTCGATAAGGCGATGAAGAATAACGGCAAACTTGCCGCTGATTTCAAAGCCAATCACTGGTGTTACGAGCACGCCATCGCCGTCTATGCCCTCGCGGAAGCCTACACCCTCTGCGTGAAGTCCTTCGGAGAAAACATCAATCAACTCGAAGACGCCGTCATGGCTTCCGGTCAATTTATGATCAACAGCCAGAACTCCAACGGTGGTTGGGCATATGCCTATGTGGAAGAAGGTGGCCACGTAGATACCTCCATCGTGGGCTGGCAGCTTCAGGCTCTTAAGGCCTGCAAATTTACCGGACTTGATTTTAAAAACCTGAGACGCTGTGCCAAAAATGGCCTCGATTACATGGAAACCATGCAGGCTCCAAGTGGCGCGTTTGGCTACAGCAGTCCCACCCAACGTGGTGACGGAACGACTCTTGCCGCAGTCGGTGCCCTCTGTTTCCAGATCTGGGAATCCTCCGCGAACCGGCATGCTCGAAAGGCCGTAAAATTCATGGATAAGAACATAAAGCTCGACTGGGCCACCGCAGACTCCGATCTCTATGGCCACTACTACGCCGCTCAATGCATGATCAATAATGGCGGTAAAGAGTGGGAGCGTTACAATGCCCTCTTCCGCGATCAGGTCCTCGACAACCAGAACAAAAACGGATCCTACAAACCAGTCAGTGCGGGTCATGGTCTCAAAGGAAACGGCGGCTTTACGGAGCACTACCGCACCTGCCTCGCCACCCTGATGCTTGAAACCTACTACCGCTTCCTCCCGGGAACCGGACAGAAGAACTAATTCTTGGTTCTCCCGAACTCTTTTCCAAACCGCTCACCGAAAGGTGCGCGGTTTTTCTTTTCCCCCGCCTATTCGTCCTCGCTCTTACGAGCCATCAACCAAAGCGAATCCGAGATCCGGTTCAAAAAGATCCGCAAAGAAGCCGAAGCAATCTCATCCGAAACCTCCCAAACTCTCCGCTCCGCCCTCCGGGCGACCGTCCGGGCCAGATGGAGTCGCGCAGCCAACTCACCCCCGCTCGCTCCCGGCCGCAACCACCCCTTGAATTTTTGATCACCCTCGATCGAAGCACTCCAAGTCTCCATCCAACGAATTTCCTCATCAGCGATCCGTCCAAAGCCCGCCTTTTCATACTCAGCTTCCTTCCCCGCAGGTGTCGCTAATTCCCCCATCAAGGTCACCAGCCAGTTTTGAATCCGATCAATCGACTCGGCGGCTTCCCCGTCCATCGCAACCCGGGCCAATCCCAGAACCGCGTTCAATTCATCCACCGCTCCCAGCGCCTCGATCTGCGGATCACCTTTGGAAACCTTCCCTCCAAACAAAAGATCGGTGAATCCCTGGTCTCCTCGTTTCGTCGTAATACTCATGCTCGGGCAACTTTCGCCTTTCCATCTCCCCCGTCCACCACGAAACTCAAATCAATGCAACGTCGACACTTCATCCAATCATCATTCGCCGCCCTGACCGCCAGCGCCTTCGCCGACCACCACGGGAAACATCCGGGAACCAAGGCCGAAGATCTCTTCAACATCTCACTTGCCCAATGGTCCAATCATCGCGCGCTCAAAGGAGGCAAGATGACCAATATGGACTGGCCCGAATACACCAAGAAGACCTACGGCATCCACGCTCTGGAATACGTGAACCAATTTTTCAAGGACAAGGCCAAGGACATGAAATACCTCGGTGAACTTAAGAAGAGGGTTTCCGACCTCGGTATGACCAACGTCCTCATCATGATCGACGGGGAAGGCCATATCGGTGCCGGTTCTGATGCCAAACGTCAGAAAACGGTCGATAACCACAAGAAGTGGGTCGAAGCCGCCAAGTTCCTGGGGTGTCACTCCATCCGCGTCAACTCCCACGGAGAAGGTAAGGACAACAACGAGAAGGCGGCCAACTGCGTCAAGGGACTGACCGCTCTCTCCTCTTTTGCCGAAGACCATCAGATTAACGTCATCGTCGAGAACCACGGCGGCCTCTCATCGAATGGGGCCTGGATGGCCAAGGTCCTCAAAGACGTCGGCCTCGACAATTGCGGTTCCCTTCCTGATTTTGGAAACTTCCACGGCTATGATCGTTACAAGGGACTTGAGGAACTCATGCCTTATGCCAAGGGCGTCTCCGCGAAGTCCCACGACTTTGACGAAAAAGGCGAAGAGACCAAAACCGACTTCAAAAAGGCTCTCGGGATTATGCTCCAGCACAAATACCACGGTTATGTCGGAGTGGAGTATGAAGGCCGCACCCTTTCCGAGGACGATGGCATCAAAGCCACCAAAACCCTCCTCGAGAAATCTCGCGCCGCTCTCTTTTCGGAGGCTAAAAAGTAGCCCTTCCAAAGATCTCAATTCGAAAGCCAGCCCTCCAAGAAGTGGCTGGCTTTTCTTTTCATCTAAAAGGGTTACCGGAAAGCCTCTTGAGGGTGCTTTTTTGAAACATTGGGCGTCATGACCATCGTTTATACAGATGTGATTTCCAGCCTCGCTCCGCTCTTCGCTTTTCTCTTTTGCGGCGCTGAAGAGAATCTCGTTTGGTCTGATCAACTTCAAGGCAAAGGACACCCGGACCCTGAAAAACGGGGCTCTGAGTCAGGCTTTGTCCGGAACAAGGCAACACAAACCCACTCACCCCGACAAATTAATGCCAGCGACTTTCCTTAAGCCGGTCTTTACGACCCTGCTTGCTCTTCTTCCTTTCGCCACAAATGCAACTCCCGTTGCCAATGACGATGCCTTTTCAGTCAACGAGGACGAGACCTTGGTAATATCCAGTGGCGGGACTGTCGTGAGCGCCTCCTTTGAACAGAGCCCTTCGGTTCTTGGAGCCACCTGGCAATACCTTGACCGCATCGAGAATGAAAACGGCGCCAACCAAAGCTACCCGGTCGATGCCGACGGCCGGCAATGGAATGCCACTCTCTTTGATTCCGCCACTTCCACCATTGCCCCTTGGACGACCGGAAATGCTCCTTTCCAAGCCGGAACAATCGATGGCTTCCCTCCCGGAACCCCGGCCATCCTTGCTGGAATTGCAGCCGCCGGGAATGGTGAAAACCTGATCTCCACCTACCTCTTCCGACAGGAATTCACCCTCACGGCAGCGCAAGCGATTGAGAGCGATTGGCAGCTGAACTATCTCATCGATGATGGAGCCATCATCTATTTGAACGGAATCGAAATCTATCGGACGCCCACGATGCCAGGTGGAGCAGTCACGACAAATACTCTGAGCGAGAACGCAGAAGAGACGAGTTTCGCCTCAGCGCCCCTCAGCCTCTTGGGAATCCTTCAAGAGGGCGCCAACAGCATCGCGGTCGAAGTGCACCAAACCACTCTGACCAGCTCGGATGTTGGTTTCCAAATCGCTCTTGGACCCGCGTCCGACTCCGCCTCCGGTGGTTTCACCTATGTCGACGACACTTTCAACAATACTTCGCGTCCGAACAATGCCACCGGAGAGATCGATCCCACCGGAGGCTTTTCAGGAGCCGGGCTCTTCGTTCAAGTCGGCGAACGACTGACAAACAATCAATCGACTTCGGGAGGATGGGCGCGCTCATTCACCCTCGACAATCCCGCCACCGCTACGATCACCTTTCGCTATCGCCTCACCTTTTCCGATGGCTACGAAGATGATGAATTCGGCGAAGCAATCTTCGAGGTGGATGGCGTCCGCTATGGCAATGACATCGAAAATTCATTGACCCGCTTTCGTGGCAACGGAAATGGTGGAGGCGGTATTGACGACTCCGGTTGGCAACTCGTGTCCTTCGACATCCCTCTGACTGCAGGCCAACACACCATCGTCCTCGGGGCCTTCTCAAGTAAGTCCACCGCCAATGACGAAGTGGCCAGAACTTGGTTCGACGATGTCGAAATTTCCATCCCGGAAACCGGTGGAGGGGTTTTACTCAACGATACAGGCAACTCACCCGAGGCTATTCTTTTGGTCGGCCCGGACCACGGGGCACTCAACCTCAACCTCGATGGATCTCTCACTTACCAGCCAATGCTGAACTACAACGGGCTTGATTCCTTTACCTATCTCGCCCGCGATATCGACGGCGACTCCAATATCGCGACCGTGAACCTCACTGTAAATTCGGTCAATGACGCACCTGTCGCCCAAGCGGATGACTACCCCGGAGCCGAGAGCCAGACATTAACACAAGGATCTCCCGGCCTCCTTGGCAATGATTCGGATTTGGAGAACGATTCCCTCAACCCTGTCCTCGTGAACGACGTCAGTAACGGAGTTCTTACGCTCAACTCCGATGGTTCATTTACCTACGAACCCGAACCCGGATTCTTCGGTTTGGATTCCTTCACCTACCGCGCAAGTGATGGCGACGCGATCTCTGAAGCTGTTCTGGTCACTCTCAATATCGTCCCAATCAATGATCCGCCCGTAGCTTTCGACGATAATTACACAACCACCGAAAACATCCCGATTGAGATCAACGCCACCAGCGGAATCGCTCAAACAGTTTTTTCAACCAACTTTAGCTCGCCCATCATTCCGGCTTCAATCTCAGGCTCTGGAATTCGTGAATCCGTTCAAGGCTTCAATAACAGAGGACCCATCGAAAACACTTTCTCGGATCAATTTCTGCGCAGTGTCGCCACCGGCAATCCCTCTTCACCGATCACGCTGACTCTGACCGATCTTCCTCCTCACGTGTCTCTCAGCCTCGATTTCCTCCTCGCCATCATCGACTCTTGGGATGGCGAGGAATCGTTCACCGTGACAGTCGATGGAGTCCAGGTCTTCAGTGAAACATTCCGAAATACCGGCAATGGCCAGTCATTCAGCTACCCCACTGGCTCCCTCATTTTCCGGGATGAAGACGTCGGCTTCAATGGCGCGGAACTCTACAACGAAGCAGGCTATGACATGGGCCGTGTCCCCGCTTTCCGGGATATCCCGCATACCGCCTCGACGGCCACAATCAGTTGGTTCGTCACCGGAGATGGCTGGGAAGGCGGCAACGAAGAATCATGGGCCCTTGATAATTTAAAGGTTACTGTCGCATCCGCCCCCGAAGAATCACTCATATCGCAAGGATCAGTTTGGGCCTATCTCGACGATGGCTCGGATCAAGGTGTGACCTGGCGATCAGCCAACTTTAATGACGCTACGTGGCTACGTGGCCCGAGCCAATTGGGATACGGAGACGGAGATGAAGCCACCACTTTGAGCTTTGGCCCGGATAACAATGACAAATACGTGACCAGCTACTTTCGCCACGCCTTCAACGTCCTCGACGTCGATCAGTTCGGCGAACTCGTAGTGGGCTTTCTTCGTGACGATTCCTGCGCCATTCACCTCAATGGCACCCGGATCGTCCTGGACAATCTTGACCCTGATGCCCCCTCTACGGCCTTCGCTCTTTTGAATCCCGGCTTAACCGGTGAAAACACTTGGAGCGAAGTCTCCGTCACCCCGGACCTTTTGGTTGAAGGAGCTAATATCCTCGCCATTGAGATTCACCAGGACGACCCAAACAGCAGTGACATCAGTATGGATGCCTACCTCGTGGGCAAACGCATCCTTCGTGCCGGCATCCTCGCAAATGACACCGACCCTGAGGATGATCGACTGAACGTCGAACTTCTAACATCTCCTCAGCACGGTAGTCTCACCCTCAATCCCGACGGCACTTTTTCCTACTTTCCAGACATCAACTATGAGGGTTCGGACTCTTTCACCTACCGGGCTACCGATGGAGAGTTCAACTCCGCAGCCGCCACCGTCAACTTCACCATGGCCGCCGGTGCCAGTGACTTCCCGGTAACATCCGCCGACAGCTACTCCACGACCGAAGACACAACCCTGAATATCACGGCGTCGGCTGGCGTTCTCCAAAATGATTCAGATCCGGATAGTCCCGAACTCACCGTAGCCATCGACGCCACACCCACAAATGGAGCGTTAATTCTCAATCCTAACGGAAGCTTTTCCTACACCCCTCCCCTGAACTTCGCGGGTATCGACTCATTCACCTACCGGGTCAGTGACAGTATAAATCTGAGCCGCCCTGAATCTGTCACCATCACGGTTCTCGCAATCAACGACAAGCCCCTGGCATTGGCAGACACCTATCTTGCAGCTCCCGGGGAGACTCTTTCCATTAGTACGGCAAATGGCTTACTCGGGAATGACAGCGATCCTGACAGCCCTATCTTAAGTTCAATTCCTGAAACCAACCCGTCTTCAGGAAACCTCTCTCTGGCAAATGACGGCTCGTTCACCTACACCCCTTCCAATGGATTCTCCGGAACCGATTCCTTCACCTATCGTGCCAACGACGGACTTCTGTCATCCGACCCCGCGACCGTCTCAATTCGAGTCAATGCGGCTCCAATTGCGATCGATGACAGTTATCCCACCGTCGAAGATTCCCCCATCATCACCACGGCCGAGAACGGCATCCTTGCCAACGATCAGGATAGCAACATTTTGACTGCGGTTCTCGTTTCCGAGCCCAGTCACGGATTTCTGACTCTCAGTTTGGACGGTTCCTTCATCTACATTCCCAATAGCTGTCTCTTATACACATCTGACGCTGCCGA
>CAJXVQ010000083.1 GCA_913060685.1 uncultured Verrucomicrobiales bacterium | reverse complement strand
AGATCAGCCTCGGTCTCGTGGGCTCGGAGATGTGTATAAGAGACAGGTACTGCGCATTCCGGACGGGAATCATTTGAAGCCGCTGAACCTGGGGCAAAAGTGCTTCATCGATGCTCTCTTGAATCCTGAAATTTCGCTCGTGACTTGTTTTGGTCAGGCCGGAACGGGAAAGACCCTGGTGGCGATGGCGGCGGGATTGCATGGTGTTTTTGCTCGTGACTTCAACGGGTTGACGGTGAGTCGTCCGGTGGTGGCGATGGGCGATCAGATGGGTTATTTGCCGGGATCGCTGGAGGAAAAGATGCGCCCGTGGTTGCAGCCAATTTACGATGCTCTTGAGCTTCTCATGAGCCCGCAGAATTCCCAGGGACCGAAGCGGAAGCGCAATAAACCGGAGGGTGGAGATGCCCATCAAAAGCCCTATGACGATCTTGTCAGTCAGGGTGTGATCGAGGTTGAGGCTTTGGCTTATATTCGAGGCCGCTCGATCCCGAATCGATTTTTCATTCTTGACGAAGCCCAGCAGTTGACTCCGCAAGAGGCAAAGACGGTGGTAACCCGGATGTCGAAGGGATCGAAACTGGTGATGGTGGGGGATCCGGCCCAGATCGATCATCCGTATGTCGATAGCCGGAGTAATGGTCTCGTGTTTACGCGTCAGCGGATGCGGGGACAGAGTTTTGCCGCTCACATTACCCTGAGTCGTGGCGAGAGAAGCGATTTGGCTGAAGCGGGTGCGCGATTGATGTAACGGTTTTTCTGTGATATTCCCTTCTTCGTTATGAAATTGCTCGTCTGCCTGTGTCCAATAATCTTCTTGATTGGAGGATGTGGAGCAAGTCGTGAGAAGCTCCCTCCTGCATGGGGGAAGACGGTATCGAGAGAAGTGGATGCTCTTGGGATTCAAAATTGGATCATCATTGCCGAGTCATCGTTTCCCGTGGTGTCACGGGTTGGTGTGAGGACTCTCGTCGTGGATGCGGAGGTTCCTGAGTTGGTGGACTATGTCGTGAACCACCTCGAGAGCTCTGAGAACGTCAATCCGACTTTCAACACGGCGCGTGAGTTGCCCTACGTGAGCAACGACCGCGCACCTGGAATTGATCAATTCCGCAAGGATCTTAAGGAGGCTTTGCACGGTCATGAGGTTCGGCAGATGGACAACCGTTCGCTGACGTTGCTGGCACATAGTGATGCCTCGAAATTTGCAGTGCTTGTCTTGAAGTCGAAGACCGCGCTGCCCTATTCCAGTGTCTTTGTAGAACTCGATAGTGGCTACTGGGACCGGGGTTCGGAGGACAAGTTGCGTCTTGATATGAGATCGGCGCAGGAGAAAGCCAGAGTTGAACAGGAGAGAATCAGACAAGAGCTCGAGAGAACCAAGCAAGAACTGGAGAGAGTCAGACAAGAACAGATACGAGCCAATGAAACGATCAACTGAAGAAATCGACCAAGAGCGAGAAGAGGCGTGGGTCGGTGATGCGGTCCTTGCACTCTATGTGAGAGAGTGGTTGCTCCGCGAAAAAGGGAAGATTGATGGGGAGGCTTTTATTCGGGCGACCTCAAATGATTTCCTTCGCTTGGTGGGTAATCCCACGGCGGTCGAAGCCGAGATTGGCCGTGAATATCAGGAGAAGGGCTTGCAAGGAGGGTTTGATTATGTGGAGCAAAAACTGATTCCGGTTTTCCAGCAGCGGGAAAAAGTGCGCGAGCGGCAAAAGGCCCGACGGTAGGGGAAGCTCCGTCTTTTCGGAAGGAAGAGCCGGAGGGTCGTGAATTTAAAATTCAGCAATGCGTGCGTCGCAGGAACAGGGCGAGTCCGCCAAGTCTTTCGAGTCCGGCGAAGGCGGCGGAACCGGTGTCAAAGAAGTCGTGTGAACTGACGTTGGAAGGCGCTTCGACGGTGATGCGAAGAAGGGCGGCTTGGGGCAATGTGGGCCGTTAGCTCACTTCGTCGTGATCTGGTGGATCACTTGCAGGGTGAGTTTGCCGGCGTTTTCGAGCGCGCCGGGTGTGATCTTGTCGAGAGTGTCTTCGGCGGTGTGCCAGTAGTCCATGTTCTGGAAATCACCGATGATGTGGAGGACGGGAATATTCGCGAAAGCCATGAGTGGGACGTGATCGTCGAGGATACTCGTTCCCGGGAAGCTGACGGCTTGATCAAGGCCGAGTGCGGTGGTGGCGATACGCGATTGGGCGATCGCTCCGGGGTGGGAATCACTACCGATGAAAAGGGGGACTTTGGGATCACCGACCAGGTCAATCACAATTCCGAGGGATGGTTTTGTTTTGCGTTTACGGAGCTTTTTAGCGTAGTTGGAGCTCCCGTACAAGCCGTCCTTGCGAAATTCCATCTTTTCCCCCATGGCTTCCTCTCCATCAAAAAAGACGAGTTCAATGTTGAGAGCAGCTTCCTGGTGTTTGCTGAGGATGCGGGCCAATTCGAGCATGACGCCAGTTGATGATCCACTGTCGTTTACTCCGAGGAAGACCTTGTCGGAGTATGGCTTGGTATCGAGGTGGCCGCTCACGATGAAGGTGGTGGAGGTGGCCCAATCAGGTTCTCCTTCGGGCAGGTAGCGGGCGAGAAGGTTGGTGAAGGAGACTCTGCCGACGGGGGTGAGGGTTTGAAACGAACTTCGTTTCGTTTTCCAACCAAGTTCTTGCAGGGTGTCTTCGAGATACTTGAGGCTCTTTTGGTAGCCCTCGGATTGAGGCGGGCGAGGTCCAAAAGAGGTGAGCTTTTCGATGTGGTCGAAGGCGTTCTGACCGGAGAATTCGTCAACAGCAGCCTTGGGAATCGGGCCGGCATTGAGGATTTTGAGTGGCGGGGCCTCTTCCTTATCTCCGCAGGCGGTGAAGAGAAAAAGGGCTGCAATACCGGTGAGTGCCGTTTTGATCACGAAACTAGTCTAGGTCGAGTCCCAGAAGGTTCAAGATTCTCCCGAGGTCGTCATTCCCGTAATATTCGATTTCAATCTTACCTTTCTTGTCGGTGTGATGAACGACGGTTTGGGTGGCGAAGTGATCGCGCAGTCGGTTCTGGATCGCGGTGATGTGAGGATCGACCACCGTTGCCTTGCTGGAAGATCTTTTTTGCCCGTTCTTATTGTAGGTTTGGACAAATTTCTCCGCCGCACGAACGGTCATGTTCTGGCGGAGAATCTGATCGGCCGCTGCGATTTGCTCTTTGGGCTCCTTAATTCCAAGGATGGCTTTGGCATGGCCGACGGTGAGGTGGCCATCGGCAACGTGGCGTTGGATCGGAGCCTGGAGATCGAGCAGTCTCATCGAGTTGGCCACGCTGGCCCGTGACTTGCCGACGCGCTTGGCGATGACCTCTTGTTTGAGGCTGAAGTCTTTCGCGAGCCGAACGTAACCCTGGGCTTCCTCAATGGCATTCAGGTCCTGGCGTTGCAGGTTTTCAATGAGAGCCATCTCCAGAACCTCGCGGTCGCTGGAAGGTCGCTCGATGACCGGGACGGTCTTGAGCCCGAGCATCCGGGAGGCGCGCCAACGTCGTTCGCCGGCGATGAGCTCCATTTGGCCCTCAACCTTGCGGATAATGAGAGGCTGAATGATGCCAAGCTGCTCGATGGATTGCTTAAGTTCTTCGAGCGATTCCTCTGAGAAATACTTGCGGGGTTGGAGAGGTGAGGCGATGAGATCATCGATGGGAACCTGGGTTACGCTCTCGCCGGGGCGGAGTTCGACCTTGGCATCCGGGACGGTATCCGAGCTGGCCCCTTTGATGAGTGCTCCAAGTCCTTTGCCCAACGCCTTTTTTGCCATAACGAACCATGAGATATCGAAGGTCATCCAAAAATGAAAGAATGGAATGATTCCTTAATTCATCTGAAATGCCGCGAGTGGTCCGGAGCCTTGACGTGGCCGCGATCTCAGGTCATTTCAGAGGAGTGAAAACACTCCTACTCCTACTAATCCTAACCCTCAACGCTTGTTGTGATGAGACTGATGTCCGCCTATCCTCGGTGCCGCCGCGAAATATCGTGCCGATGGAAGTGAAAGAACGAGCGCAGAGTGCGGTGCAAAAAATCGTGGATGAAACGGTCAGAGGGAACTTTAAAGCGGCCCTGGACTCGATGAACCCTGGATTTGTAAAGGTGATTTCCCGTCCCTATGGAGGTCCTGCAAAATATAAGGCCGCACTCATGAGGCAGATGAATGAGTTGGGCCAGAATGGGATTACTTTTCAGGCGGCGATCACGCGTAAGGCGGATATTGCCTTTGAGGTGGACTATGGATTTGAAAATCACGTGGTGAACGGAAAAGTGGTCTTGGGCAAAGACGGGAAGCCCCAGCAGGTCGCCCGCTATCGCAGCTGGATGGTTTTTGTCCCAACGGTGAAGGACTTTCAGGTTCTGGATAAGTCGACAAACCCGGCCAAGCTCCGGAAGTTTCGCAAGTGGGACTTTGAAGTCGCGATCTCTCCGAAGAAGAATGAAAACTGGACTTTGGTCAACGGCTCGAGTGTGAATGCACTTCAGCTCAGGAAGCTCTTTAAATTTCTCCCCAAAGATGACAAAAAGTTTCAGTTCCCCGAGGTGAAAAGCCAGGAACTCAAATAACGTCAAAGACTCTCCATGGGAAAAAAGAAAGGTAAAAAGAACCGCAAACTCTCCAAGTCGGAGGAGCTGCGGAGGGTTGAAAAGCTGCGTAAGCGCGGCGAGAGCGACTACGTCGAGGTCCGGGGGTCCGTGATCCATGGGCGTGGGGTTTATTGCACCGAGCCGATTGAGGCAGAGCAGTACTTCATCGAATACGTGGGTAATCTCATCAACAAGGATGAGAGCGAAAAGCGGGCCTGGAAGCAGTTCGAGGAACATGAAAAGTCCGGGGCTGCCGCAGTTTATATTTTTAATCTGACGAAGAAGTGGGACCTGGACGGGAACGTCGAATGGAATCCAGCCCGCTTGGTCAATCATTCTTGCAACCCGAACAGTGAGGCGATCCAGGATGGTAAAAGGGTTTATCTCCAGTCCCTCCGTGACATTGAGATCGATGAGGAAATCACCTTCGACTACGGCTTTGATATCGAGTGCTACGAGGACCATCCCTGCCGCTGCGGTTCGGAGAAATGCGTTGGCTACATTGTGGGGCGTGCTTTTCACAAGGAGCTGGCAAAGCGACTGAGGGCCAAAGAAAAAGAGGTCAATCAAGCCTCATAGCTCTGCTTGGCAATTCCGTGTCATTGGTACATTATTTTTCGACACCATGAAAACGATTCTATTTATCCTCACACTGGGTGCCGGATTGGCATTGGCAGGCACACCGGGAAGGGCGCGACAACTTACGCGATCTTACGATGTCGCTTATCTTCAGTGGAACAACGATGTCCGAACGGCCCCTAATGATGAAGCCCAGAACGCGGCGTGGCTCCGCCGCCCGGATGCCACCGCCGCCGGACGTAAGGTCTGGGAGGAGATCAGGGGCAGTCTCAAGGAAGCCTGGGCATTGGAACCGGCCGCCTGGTTGTTGACGAATGCCTCGACCTATGCCGTGACACCCGTGGGGGTGCAGGTTCGTGGGCGCCCGCCCCAAAGCCCGGTCTCCATGATTCGGGAGGCCGTCCGAAAATATCACCTGCAGAGCCCCAAGCTAGGGCCGTATTGCATTTCCTTGACCCACATTCAGGACCCAAAATCGATGGCGCTTCTTGAGACGCTCGAAAAAACCAATCCTTCGCAAGCCGTGCGGGGCGCGGCTGCCCTCGGGTTGGCGATTTTGCATCGCCGCCTTGGCGGGGGAAAACGGGGCATGGGAATCCGACAGCAAAAGCTCCGGACGGCGATCATGTCGCCGGATCTCACCGTCGGAAGAACGACGACCCAAGCGATTTTGAAGGACGAGCTTTTTAGAATGGCGAACCTCAACCTTGGAACCGTGGCTCCTGATTTTCGAGGAGTCGAAGTCGATCTCAAGAAGTCCTCATTGAGTGATTCTCGTGGTAAGATCACGATCCTGTTTTTCTGGAATGCGCTCATGCCGGCGCACGATCAAAGCTTGGCCCTCTTCCGGAAATATCAGGAGGAATTCCCTGGGAAGGGTATTCAGATCTTGGGAATCAATATGGATAATCCTCTCACCTTGAGACGGCACATCGCGGAAGGGAATGTCACCTGGAAGAATTTCTCCGACTCCACCCAGTCGATTTCGAAGCTCTATCGCATCGAGCGCTGGCCTTATGTCTACGTTCTCGATGAGGACCATAAAATCCGTTTCGCCGGCGAACCCGGCGCTTTTGTGAAAATTACCGCCGATGACCTGGCCAAGCAGCTGACGATTCGAAAGCAGGCCGCTTTAAAGAATCCCAAGATTGGGAACTAGCCGCCAAAGCCCTTCGCCCAGATCGAGGCAGTTGTTCCACCAATTGAAAGCGAAGCTGCTGAGTTGCACTTCCCGGGAGGTGGCGCAGAGCATGAGGCTGAAGAGGATCAGGTTCGCGAAGATGATGATCATCAGGGACAGGAAGGTGCCATTTTCTTTAAGATCCGGTTGATCCTTTGGGATCATCCACACTGTCCAGACAATGTGGAAAGTCCAGGTGAAGCCCAGGAGGCCAGTCAGAATGAGACCACCTGCGGGAATCTCCATCCAGAGGCTCACGAAGCTATGGAGAGAGATGAGAACCGCTGACCAGAAGGGGATGAAATAGGGCGAGAGGGCGATGAGAATATTGGATTTATTGGTCATCACGTAACCGCCCTCGGAGCTGAAATGAATGTCGCTGATTCGCCCGCCGCATGCGTAGACGAACATGGCGTGGGTCATTTCATGTCCCAAAACATAGAGGTAGAGAAGGCGGTTATTGGCGATCCCGGCGATAAACCAGCTGAGCATCGAACAGACTCCCACCATGAAGCAGAGCAGTTCCGTGGAATACCAGATCGTCTGGAAAATTCGTTCCTCGCCGCTTTCCCGCATCAAGGTGATGATGGTGATGAAACACAGGGGAATGAGGCCAAAGGCCGCGCCCCAGTGGGCGATACGCCGCAAAAAGGTGAGGGGGAGAAAATCGTCATCATAGAGATCGGCCGAACTGGTTGAACCTGCAATGGCGGCCTGCCGGGTCATCCCGGATCGCCGTCGGTTGCTCCGCCGATTGACGTGATCTTGTGCCCGATGATGGAGGCTGATCAAACGTGCTCCCACCCCGGCACGCCGCTTCTCACGGGCGCGCGCGCGTTGGTTGAGCTTGCTTGAAAGTCTCTTGTTGCTCATCGGGATGGTTAAGCTAACTAAATGATCTGAAAAAATAAAGCGAATGTCTCGCTTTCGCTGCGGCCTTTGGCTTGGTCTTTGCTAGGATCAAGGGGTGAGCGAGCAGAAAGATGTCCCCGGTTTGGTGAAAATTGACCCTTGGTTGGAGCCTTATTCGGGAGCGATCCATGCCCGGACAGCCAGATTTGAGAAAAAGCTCTCGGAATTTGGGCCGCTTGTTGATTTTGCGACCAGTCATCAGACCATGGGGTTGCACCGAAAGGGGGATTTCTGGATCTATCGGGAGTGGGCTCCGCGGGCCACTGCTCTGTTCCTGACCGGCGACTTTTGCGATTGGTCGAGGGAGGCGTATCCCTTGAGGCGCTCCCAAGAGCTTGGAGTCTGGGAGCTCCGGCTTCCGCTTGATGCTTTGAAGCACGGTGATCTCTACAAGGTTCACATTGTGGGAAAAAACGGAGCTCAAGACCGGATTCCTTCCCATGCCCGTTTTCTGGTTCAGGATGAGGAAACCAAGCTTTTTTCGTCACAGGTGCGGGATCTGCCGGATTATCAGTGGAAACATTCCGCTCCGGGTGCCGTCAAATCGCCCCGGATTTATGAGGCTCATGTTGGGATGGCGACCGAGGATCTCCGGGTCGGAACCTACCGGGAATTTGCCGACGACATCCTGCCCCGGATTGCGCGGCTTGGTTACAATGTCGTCCAGCTCATGGCGATCGCGGAGCATCCTTACTATGGGTCCTTTGGTTACCATGTGGCCAACTACTTTGCGCCCAGTTCAAGGTGTGGCTCGCCCGAAGACCTCAAGTATCTCATCGATGCCGCCCATGGACTCGGGATTGCGGTGCTGATGGATATTGTCCACTCGCATTCGGTCAAAAATGTCGCCGAGGGTCTGGCGGCTTTTGACGGACAGGAAGGGCTGTATTTTCACGGGCGGGAGCATCCCCAGTGGGACTCCCGGCTTTTTGACTATGGTCGCACCGAGGTTTGCCGCTTCCTTCTCTCAAACGTCGCTTATTGGATGACTGAGTTTCACTTCGACGGCTTCCGTTTCGATGGTGTGACTTCAATGCTCTACCATCACCACGGGGATATTGCCTTTGATCACTACGATCGGTATTTCCTCGATGACGTCGAGTGGGATGCCGTGACCTACCTCCAACTGGCGAACCAACTGATTCACGAAATCAATCCCGATGCCCTGAGTATTGCGGAGGATATGAGTGGCATGCCGGGGCTTTGTCGACCGCTTTCGGAGGGCGGGGTGGGCTTCGATTATCGCTTGGCGATGGGGATTCCCGATCACTGGATCAAGCTGATGAAGCACACTCCGGACGAGCAGTGGAATCTTGAGGAGATCTACGAGACCCTGACCGACCGGCGATACGGGGAGAAGACGATTGCCTATGCCGAGAGCCACGATCAGGCGCTGGTGGGAGATAAAACGATGGCTTTTTGGCTGATGGACGCCGCGATGTATGACCACATGGGAGCCGGGGACGATCACGCTGAAGTTGACCGGGGCATGGCCCTTCATAAGATTCTCCGTCTGATGACCCTCGCGCTTGGCGGGGAAGGCTATCTTACTTTCATGGGAAATGAATTTGGTCATCCCGAGTGGGTGGACTTTCCAAGAGAAGGAAACGACTGGAGCTATCAATACGCACGCCGCCAGTGGTCACTCGCAGATCATCCTGACCTGAAATACCGCGAACTGGAGGCCTTTGATGCTGCCATGATGAATACGGTTGCAGCTGTCCTGCACACCCCGGGTGCCCGGATTCTCAATCTCGACCAAGCGAACCAGTGTCTTCAGTTTGAGAGAGGAAACTTAATCTTTGCGGTGAACCTGAGTCCTTCAAATTCGGTGGCTGATTATGAATTCCCGGTGCCTGAGGAGGGAGATTACGAAATTATTTTGTCTTCCGATGATCCTGACTTCGGAGGTCACGGTCGGACTGATGCCAGCATCAGGTATGCTACGGTGGCGGGGCGTCTGAAAATCTATCTCCCTTGCCGGACCATGATGGTGTTTCGGCTGGTGGAATGAAGAGACCTCCTTCCGGTTGGCAGGAGGACACGAAAAAACCCACAGCCTGAATCAGGCGTGTGGGCTTGGAAACTTGTGAGCGCTTGCGCTTACTCGGCCAGAATCTTCATGGTCGGGATGGTGCCGATGTGAGGCTCGCCGGTTCCACCTTGTGCCGTTGCACGCTTAAGAACGGCTGAGCTGATGACATCACAGCATCCTGGTTTTGGGCAGTAGCTGGATGTGCACGATCCACACTTTGCCTTGACCTTGACGGTCTCGGTGTAAGCGACCTTTTCCTCAACTTCGTAAGGGATGCCTCCTTTGGTGCCGGGATCGACCATACGCTTGACGATCTTGTATTTGGTCACCTCTTGGGTGGTGTAGGCTTGATCGTTCCCCCCGCAACAGCAAGAAGGAAGAATGGTGGCTAGGATACCGAGGAGGAGAAGTGGGATCAGTTTTTTCATAAATGTCTGCGGTGAATTGACTTCCTAGAGGAAATCAAATCCTCCAAGGGGTTGTCGAGAGCGATTTTAAGATTATCCGGCTTTAAGATCCTTTTGGGCGACTACGAAGAGGCTGTCGCGGAAAAGAGGGAGGTTGCGGATGGGATTAATCAGGATTTTCCCAAAATTTCTAAGTTTGTTGGGATGGGCAGTCCAGTTCTCCAGCGGGAAGTATCCGGTTTCGTTTGACCGTCCCAAATGTGAGTAAAATGAGATGGTTTGTTTGCGAATCACATTCAGGCCGGTGTTTTCAAAGCACGCGATGACTTCACTCAGTTTGTATTCCTTCCAATGGCCATGGCCTTCTTCATCAACTTCCGGCTCGCTCCAGCGGTTGGGAATAAAGAGGCTTTTATTGAGCGCAAAGCGACTTGGAGTGGTCAGGATCAAGCGGCCCCCTGGTTTGAGGCAACGCTCTATGCCGGCGAAGAGCTCCTTGAACGAAGCCGGATTCAGATGCTCAAAGACCTCGGTGAAGAGAATGGTGTCGAAGTGATTGTCGGGGAAGGGGAGGTCCGGTGAATCGTTGAGGTTGTGGGCGAGAAGCTCGATCCCGGCCTCACTGATGATGGGGAGGCGGTCCGGTTTGAGGTCAATCGCGCTGACCTCCCAGTCTTGTCGCTGAAAGTAAAGCGAGAGGTAGCCGGGCCAACACCCGATATCGAGAAGCCTGGGCGTGTCTCCGGACGATTTGTCGGCGGCCTGAACCGCTTCGGCGCTGAGCCGAAAACGGTGCTCGTGGTTTCTCAGGTAAGCCTCATCGGCGGAAAGATCCGCCTTCACTTTGTCAAAAACTTCGTGGTCCATCGATGTTCAGACGAGGGTGGATCCTGGCTAGGCGATGGTCAGAACCTGCGCGACAATGCGTTTGGCATTGGGGAGCTGGTCCGGTTCGACGTATTTCGAGTAGATCGCGGGAGCATCAATGGTGCAGACGCGCTTGATGGGGGCATCAAGGTAGTCGAAGGCATACTCCTGAATCAAGGTCGTGATCTGGGCGGAAACGCCGCAGAACGGTTTTGATTCGTCGACCAGGCAAGCCTTGTTGGTTTTTTTAACGGACTCAATGATGGTATCTTGGTCGAGCGGGCGGATCGAGCGGAGATCGACGACCTCGGCACTAATGCCATGCTCGGATTGGAGGATCTCAGCAGCCTCGAGGCAGCGAAGAACGCTGGCACCGTGGGCGATGAGGCTGATGTCGGTGCCTTCACGTTTGATGTCGGCTTTGCCGAGTGGGATCGTGAAATCACCGTCAGCAGGATCGGGGACATCGCCCTTGAGTCCGTAGAGAGTGGTGTTCTCCATGACATAGACGGGGTCATTGTCACGGATTGCGGTTTTCATGAGCCCTTTGGCATCGGCAGGAGTCGCGGGTGAGCAGACCTTGAGGCCGGGGAAGGAGGCGAAGAGGCCTTCCGGAGTGTGGGAGTGGGTCGCACCTACGTTGGTGCCACCATTGGCGGGGCCACGCATGACGATGGGGACGTTGATGAGACCACCGGACATGTAGCGGCAGCAGGCGGCGTTGTTGACGAGTTGGTCAAAGGCGACGCTATGGAAGGACCAGAACATCAGCTCCATGACGGGGCGGATTCCAAGCATGGAGGCTCCGATGCCCATGCCAATAAATCCGGCTTCGGAGATGGGGGTGTCGACGACACGTTTGTCGCCCCATTTCTCCCAAAGACCTTTGGTGACCTTGTAGGCACCGTTGTATTGGGCGACTTCCTCGCCCATCAGGACGACGTTTTCATCGCGGGCTAGCTCCTCGTCGAAGGCTTCGTTGAGGGCGTCACGGTATTCGATTTCGCGCATGGTATCTTAAAGGGTAAAAAATTAATCGTTGAAGAAGTGACGGCCGATTTTGGAGGCCTCGGTGTTGTTATCGGTCTCCCAATAGACGTCCTCGGTAATGCTCTCGATGGTGGGAGCGGGAGATTCGTCAGCAAAGATCACCGAAGCGGCGGCTTCCTGCTTGGACTCGGTGTCGATCGCCTTGGCGGTCTCATCGGTGAGGACTTTTTCGTCGAGCAAGCGTTGCCTCCAAAGATTGATGGGATCGTGATCACGTTTGTATTTTTCGATCTCCTCGGGTGAGCGGTATTTCTTGTGGTTCGCGTCGGCGACGGAGTGACCGTAATACCGATAAGTATTGATTTCCAGAACGGTGGGCTTCGATTCCTTGCGGGCGCGCTCCATCGCGATGTGCATCTTGGCGCGGACTTCATAGAAGTCCTCACCATTTACGACGTCCCAGTCCATGTCGTAAGCCTCGGCCCGCTGTGCGAGGCAGTCCTTATAGGCACTGGAACGCTTTTGCGAAGTTCCCATGGAGTAGCCGTTGTTCTCGATGACGTAAACGACAGGGATTCCGAAGAGGGCGGCGATATTGAGTGATTCGTGAAAAGCGCCCTGGTTGACCGCGCCATCTCCGAGGAAGCAGAGAGCGGAGCCCGGAAGGCCTTTGTATTTCAAGCCATATCCAAGGCCGAGACCAAGAGGGGTCTGACCGGCGACGATGCCATGACCACCCCAGAAATTTTTATCAGGGGCGAAGAAGTGCATTGAGCCACCTTTGCCCTTCGAGCAGCCAGTGGCTTTTCCGAAAAGCTCGGCCATGCACTCGTTCATCCCCATGCCGACGGCGAGGGCGTGGGCGTGACAACGGTAAGCCGTGATCATGTGATCATTCTCACCCATGAGAGAGGCGGCACCAACCGCGAGGGATTCCTGACCGATGTAGAGGTGGAGAAATCCGCCCATTTTACCGGCGCTATACTGCTTCAGTCCGGCCTGCTCGAAGCGTCGAATCTGAGTCATCTGGCGGTAGTGCTCGATTTTCTTTTCAGACGAGAGCGTCTTGTTGATCGGCGAACTCGCAAAATCGAGCGGAGAAATATTGGGGCTGTTGGCGGTTTCCATGGCGAAAGTATTTCGGGAAAGGACATAACGGTCCCGACGGAGTGCCGCAAGACTAATGCTGTCGTCGTTAGTGTGTCGCAAAACAGGCGAAAACAAACCCCTCATCCGTTTTTCTTGCCAATAAAGTGCTCATTGATTGCCCTTTTAGCTTGGTGGCTTGGGACAATTCGATGACCTGCGGGAATTTGCTTTTGGCGGGAGGTCCGTTGAGCCGCTGTTGGGTTGGTCCGGAGAGGGAAAGATGGACTATGTTCCTTCCAAAGTAACTTACTTCTTGCGGATGGTTTTCAGCAACTCAATCATTTGGAGTTTTTCACCTATTTTGGCGACCTGCATGGGTGTGTTTCCGCCATAGTCGGGAATGGTTCGATCCGCTCCAGCTTCGAGCAGGATGCGGGCACTCTTCGGGGCATTTTTGAAGATCGCAATTATCAGTGGGGTGGCCCCATTTTTTTCCTGCACATCGATGAGCGCACCTTTCTTAATGAGCATTTTCACCATTTCCGGTTGATCCATGCCTGCGGCAAAGTGCAGGGGCGTCAATTTCTCGGCGTCCCGGGCTTGCAGATTGACGTCCTGCGCCATGATGAGATCAAACATCTTCTGATTGCCCGTAAAGATGGCCTTCCAGATCGAAGTGCGGCCAAACATGCTCTTATTGGCCTTATCAGGGTCAGCATGATGACTGAGCAATAGCTTGAGCATCGCTTCCGAGCCGGCATGCAACGCGCTTTCGATAGGAGTCACTCCCTCTCCTTTTTTTGTCCCCGCCAGATTGACATCGGCTTGATGCTTGATGAGTAGCCCGGCAATACGCAGGTAGTCGTCTTCCAAGCCAATCTTGGTCGCGATATATCCTTCCGATACTTTTAGATCTTCATAGTGCGCGCCACACGTCGCCGCAGCACCCAGCACGCTCCAGTACTCGCTAGTGGCATTTACCTTGGCACCTGCATTGATCAGGAGCTCCACAAGCTCAGCATGCCCCCAAGAGGCAGCGAACATGAGAGCGGTCGAACATGCACCGTCCATCTTCGCATCTACCTTGGCTCCCTTTTTGATCAACAAGGTCGCCGTTTTTACCATATTATCCGAGTTGCCGGAACACATCAAAGGCGTGGCGTCATTGTTGGTGCGGGCCTCGATCAGGGAGGCATCCTTTTCGAGCAGGAGTTTGACATTCTCAGTTTCGCCGTGTTCAGCGGCATTGTGCAGGGGGGTGAACCCTGCAAAATCCCTGACACGAACATCGGCACCCTTCTCCAGAAGGAGTCGAACCGCTTCGGGCTTGTCCCGATTGGCCGCGATATGGAGGGCGGTCTGCTTCATGTCATTTGCCAAATTCACATCGAAACCAGCGGACAGCACGATTTTCAAACAATCAGGGTGTCTCGCGGCATCTGTTAGCGCCCGGCCTTTCTGTTTATTGGTCAGCTTTTTAAGATCCAAGCTCTCGAACAAGATCTCGAACCTTTCCACATTTTCCATCTCCGCAGCGAGTGACATGGCCGATTTTTGACTTAAGGGGAGAGAGGCTATTTCCTTCGAAAGTAACGGAGAATCTTTACCCTTGAGAAGCGGGTCGGCTCCCTTTTCCAAGAGAAGGGTGATAATATCTCCGGGTGCCTGAAGGGCGATCGAAAAAACGAATGGGGATGCCCCCATGGTTCCGCGGTTTGGGTTGGCCCCGGCGTTCAATAAAAGGCGACTAATCTCTTCATGCTGGGCAATCACCGCTCCGCCCAGCGGCGTCCCCCGCCCTTTGATATCCGGCTTGGCTCCTGCTGCGATGAGCAACTTTGCGATCTCCAATTTTCTGGAGTAAAGCGGTTCGTCTATTTGCTGAAACATGCCTTTGAGAAGTTCTCCGAACAATTCGCCTTCGTTGGCTTCTGCCAGGAGGTGCTTCTTAAGCTCACCTTCAGATCCCCCCTTGGACATCGCGGCCGCCATGCGAGCTCCTCGCTCAGAGTATCGGAAAACATTAGTAGCCTCAGACAAGGGTGAGGGGGTAGCGGTTAAATCTGATTTATCAGTGGGTGGCGGATTGACCTCGGCCTTATGTTTGAGCAGAAGCCTGACCGCCTCCACATGCCCATCCAAGGTTGCGAGATAGAGCGCGGATTCTTCACGGTCTTTCGTGAGCAAATTGATGTCGGCGTCGGACTCGATGAGCCATTGCAGAACCTCCACTCGATTATGCGCGGCGGCTTCCATGGCTGCGGTTCTTCCCGCCGGGCCTGTGGCATTCAGCAGCCCAGGTGTTTTTTCGAGCAATTCTTGTGCCTTCTTAAGGTCGCCAGTCGAGGCTGCGAAAATGAAGTCCTTTATGCCTGGGATTAGCACTTTGAAACTAAGGAGAACGTGACGTGTTTCCGGGGAGTCGGCGCCTTGCAGTGCAGTACGTTTCAGTTTGCACACCGCTTCCCGGTCTGCGCCCCTTTTTAATAAAATTCGGCAAGTTTCAGGATGTCCGCCACGCGCCGCATAGTGGAGCGCGGTCCAGCCCATATAACCGAGCGCTGCCACATCCGCACCTTTGTCCAACAGCAGGGTAAGCGCTTCGTTTCGCCCCTCGGATGCCGCCAGGTGCAGGGGCTGTTTGCCAAGCTTGTCTTTGATTTTCCAAGCATCGGCATTCTTATCGAGGATGCGCTTTAGTTCAGCGACATTGCCTGCCTCTGCCGCCGTGTGGATAGGCGCGGCCTTGCTCCTTCGCGTAAGTTGGACCAGATAGGAAGGCGGTCATGATCGCCAATACGATGGCGTGGATGGAGGCGAGAGCTGCGAAGGGAGGGCGTAAATGAGTCTTCATCATGGTTGATTGCTGGGAATTTATTTTTTTCGGAAGGGCTCTGAAGCCCTGTTGGGTCGAGTGGGAAGGGCTGGGTGAGTAGCCGGGACTCCTTTCGGGAAAAATAGGTTGGAGGGCTGCTGGTCACTTTGTGCCAATTCTTGGGTTGAAGGGGGATTGATGCCTATTCCGAGCTTGTGGAGCACGAGACAAGGGTTTCCCGAATGAAGAAGAGGGCAAAGGTCTTCAAGATCTGTAGAGGATTGAGATCAGTGGGTTTGAAGGTGGTGTCTGGAGTTTTCAAAATGTCTTCACTCAGACATGCGAGAATACTAAATGTTTTGGATCATAAATTCCTAAAATATTTTTGGAGTTACTTTTCTATGGCCCCACGAGACCATGTCAGGGTGATTTGGCGATTAGTTTGCTTTTGGCGGAAAGGTTCCAAAGTCTCTGTTGCAATTTTAAATGACAGACGTTTTGTTTTACGCACGCCTCCGTCGACGACGACTTCGTCGGAATGGTCTTCCTCCTGCACACTTGCCCTATTGGAAAGCTCAAAATAGCCTTCGCCGAAATCGAAAATTTCGATGGCCTGACCGTCAGGCCAGTCGTTTTTCGGATTGAGACCCCTTAACTCATACGTTCTAAAAATAGGGTGAAAAACACGTCGACAAACGACGCCGATCTTGATTGCCTGAAGGAGGCTCATTTTTCTAATTGAGCTCTTAGATAGCCATGAAAAAGCCGCAATTCCCTCTACTAACCTCTCTCTCATTCACGTTAGTTCCGCTTGCATCTCAAGGAGCAATCCTCGTGACAGAGAATTTTGACTATGCGGATGGAAATCTCACGAATAACGCGGCGTGGACAGCTCATAGCGGAGGAGGATCAGTTCCGATTACCGTGACCAGTTCGGCGGTAATACTTTCCCACGGCTCCGGCAGCAGAGAAGACGTTAACACCACATTTACCACGAAAAATAGTGGAATCCTAAGCGCTCAATTTTCGCTTATGGTCAGTGATGATGTTCCAATTGCAGGCACTGACTTTGAGTATTTTGCTCACTTCGGAACTGGAGGTGGCGCTTCCATGAGAAATTTTGTGTCCAAACTGGATGTTGTCTCCCCTACCGATTCGGGAAACTTCGACTTTACACTCGGTATTTCCGCTAGCGGAGGAACAGCTGAAATAAGTTACGGGACAGATTTTTCATTTGGAGCCATCATCGCAGTATTTCTTGAATTTGATGTAGACACCGGGCAGACATCGCTAACGGTTGATGGCGGGGCAACGGTTATGACCTGTCTCTTATACACATCTCCGAGCCCACGAGACCGAGGCTGATCT